>CAZZIY010000007.1:0-10199 GCA_964654525.1 uncultured Vampirovibrionales bacterium
AACTATCCTTATCCTGGCTTTCTACCCGCAGGGACATATGCAACAAACCCCGACCTAGAAACCAACCAAAGTATTAAACGAATCTACAGCTTGGTGAAAGCCCTAGCAGATGGCAAATTTGTATCTGTGTATTCCACAACTTTGTCAGACGGCACACCCAATCCTGGGTATTATCCAGAATACGGCTTGCCAAATACAGCGCCAGGTGGTAATTGTAGTTCTCTTTCAAATCCCAAATTCAAACTCTATGCAGCTTCTATGCTGATGGGTCCCACTACTCAGGGGGGTGTGTTTTTGACCAACGTTGCATCGAAAGCGGGAACAACCCCGTTCTTTGCCAATACGGTGACAGCCATGCGGCCTATGTTTGATGCCCTGGTGTATAACATCATCCTGGCAGTCCAACAAGCCCAGTTCAAGCGGGCGTATCAGCCTCCGGCATAATTCCTCTTTTGCGCATGTTACACTACTGGCATGAACGTTTTACAGCAGCTATCTCCAATCCCTTTTCCTGGGCTATCTCCCCAGTACGCCACCTGGGAGCGCTTTAACTGGCCGCTGATCAGTGTCTATATCTTGCTGCATTTTTCTCTCCTTCTGGCAGTGCCTACCTATACCCCTGAAGGGCTTGGGCTCTTTCTTGGACTGTATTTTTTGACCACCTGTTGCGGAATCACCCTATGCTATCACCGCTTACTGGCTCACCGGAGTTATCAGACATACAAACCCATTCGCTGGTTCCTTTCTTTGTTGGGTGTTCTGGCATTTCAACGAGGACCTATCTGGTGGGTGGCTACCCACCGGCTTCATCATAGCCAAGTGGATACCCCACTGGATCCCCATACCCCACAAGTGAGTTTTCTCTGGTCACATTTCTTGTGGGCCTTTTTCAGACATCCACAGTTAGATGAAACACCAGAAACCACAATACGCTTGGCCAGAGATATAGCCGATGACCCTGTGATGCGTTTTTTAGAGCGCTATTACACGGCTCTTAATATCGGTTTTTTGATTGTTTTAGCCGTTGTTGGTTATTACTCGGGGGGTGAGCGCCTGGCGGTTTCCTTTTTTGTATGGGGCGGTCTCCTGCGTCTTTTATACACACTGCATGTCACCTGGTGTGTCAATTCCGCAGCCCATGTGTGGGGTTACCGGAGTTATCAAACAGACGATACCAGTAAGAATAACTGGTGGGTGGCCTTGCTGACTTACGGTGAAGGTTGGCATAACAACCATCACGCCGATCAGCGGGCAGCAAGAAACGGACATCGTTGGTACGAAATTGATGTGACGTACTATATTATTGTTTTGATGGCGCGTTTGGGAATGGCACGACACGTAGCCCCCGTGTCCGAGCGTCTTAAAAAGATTGCACTCTAGATAAAGACTAGTTTGTATGAGGCTATGGAGGTGATGAGATTCGAACTCACTGCCTTCTGCGTGCAAAGCAGACGCTCTACCAATTGAGCTACACCCCCATAAGCGTGTATAAGCGAGATTATCACAATACTATACTTACCTCGGGCGAGGCAATAGATCTGCAGATAGTCGGCTTATTCGTTGGGCTGGCTGCACAGAATGCGAAAAACTTGTTCCCCCACACTGCCAGACTTCGGTTTTGAGAGTAGGGGGTCCTTCCATCGCTCTTGACTCAGTAGTTTTCCGTCTTGCCCAAGCACTCTGCTACCAGCAATCCCAATTTCCTGTTGCTCACAGTCGACCTGCCAGTCTTCATAAGTGATTTTCTGAGCTGTTGTACTATTGGGCAAAAAGCGCAGAGAGACCATCTGCACACCAGCGTTGGAGCCCAGGGTGTGAATAGACTCCATATCCATTGAAACCGTTTGTCCGGGTTGCTTACTTTCAGCGTCTTTCTTCTGAGCTTCTGCCTGCTGGTATTCGGCAATATCAAACCAGTCTTCTGCAAACAGCACGGGAGAACAAAGCAGACTAAGCCCAAAGAAGCCAAAAGTCAGGTATTGAGGCCAAAGCATTAAGGGTTTCCCATCTTAAAAGCCCCACCTTAAGCGTTGACGTCGCAGCCAGCCTCGCACCTGCTGCAACAAGTTTGGGGACGGTTTTGGGTAAGGCTCAGACAGTTCAGTCGTTGAATTGTTTTTGCCTTCATCGGTTTTGGGGGATGTTGGTTTCATCGCACGCGGGTATGAAAATGTCTTGATCGCTCCCGGATGATGAACTTCTGAGATGAGAACGGCTTTACCGTCTGGTCCACGGCGGTAGGTTCGCTCAATCCGCCCAGAAAGGTGCTCAACGACCGTCCAAGGCTCACCGTGGAATGATGAGGCGGAAGTGTTCTGAGGAGAATGACTGCTACCAGCACCGCTGCTTGAGCCGGTAGAACTCAGTGTAAAGCGGGCATCAACCGCGATACCGCCCTTTTCTGTTGGGCTAGGTTTGGGTTGCGCAAAGAACGGGTTAATGTCCGACTCTTCCAGCTCAGGGAAATCGTGCACCAGTTGAGAATAGCGAAGCATCACCTCTTCAAGAGTATCAAAATCCACTTCTGGCTTACCACGCGAACCTTTGAGAATATCCAGCATCTTGATGCCCTGGATCATGTCGCGGGCATCGGTTCCGGTCAGAGGATTCATTCGGAAACTGACGTCTTTTAATGTGTTGACGTAAATCCCGCCCAGTCCAAAGGCCATTAGTTTACCGAACAAATCATCGTGCTTAAATCCGATCAGAGTCTCTCTTCCGGATTTCATAAATTGCTGGACCATCACGCCTTCGCCAGGTTGAAACGTTGTGATGCCCGCTTTATGAATATTGGCTATCAATTCATCGTAAGCTCTTTCAAGCTGCTCTGGGGTGCGAAGATCGACTTTGACCCCGCCAATATCGGTTTTGTGGGTGATGGTTTTGGAAACCACTTTAATCACAAGAGGGTACCCCAATTGTGTGGCCAGTTGCAACACTTCTGCTTTATCACGGGCTAGTCCATGTTTGGGTGTGGGTATCCCGTATGCTTCCAGCAGATGAAGGGATTCTGTGGTGGTGAGTAACGTTCTATTTTCGGCGCGGGCCACGTCAATAATCTTGCGAACACGGGCGGGATCAACATCGGCAAAGCGTTTTTCCTCACCCAAGGGTTTTTCAGACCAAAGACGAAACGTTTCCATTGCGCCAATCCCAGTAATGGCCGATTCTAGGCTTTGATACAGTGGTGTGGGCTTTAACTGCTGGCTTTTTACAGCGTTTTGTACCTGTAATAACTCCCCTTCAGAGACAGAAAGTACAGTAAAAATCGGTTTTTTTGTAAGAAGTTGGGCTTCTGCCACTATTTTTCCGACATCGACAGCCTGGATATTGAGCAACGGGACTATGGAGACGACCACGCTATCTACGTTCGGGTCAGCGGCCATCGCCAGCAGGGCTTTCTTGAAGCTTTCTGGCTTGTCAGATGGGGTGGTGGCAATGGTATCCACAGGGTTGTTACTGCTGGCTGCGGGCGGCAGAATTTGTTTGAGTTGGTCTCTGGTGGTGTCGCTGAGTGTGGCCACTTTCAATTGCGGGAAACGGGTTTCAATCAAGTCGCTCAGCATCACCCCATAGCCACCAGAGTTGGATAAAATCCCGACTCTGGGACCTGCAGGCACCCGAGGCGCCATTTCAAAGGCTTTGGCCACAGAAAATAGGTCTTGTATGGAATTAACTCGCTGAACCCCGCTTTGCTGAAAGAGGGCATCCACAGCGGTATCGCTGCCGGCCAGTGCCCCTGTGTGAGAGGATGCTGCTTTGGCGCCAACGGCTGTTTTGCCTGATTTAATCAACACAATTGGCTTTTGTTTGGAGACCACAGTGGCAATGCGGCGAAAGGCCTCAGGGTCTTTGATCGATTCCAGATAGCCTGTAATGTAGTTTACAGAAGGATCTCCCCCCCAATGATCAATGAGTTGGCTGCTATCAACATTGGTTTGATTCCCGATAGAGGCCATCTGAGAAAAGCCCAGCCCTGCGTTTCGGGCCTGCTGAATCAGATCGATACTGACAGCCCCGGATTGTGAAAGAATAGCCCCCGTACCCGGGGTGATATCACCTGAGACAAACGTGGCGTTCATCTGTATGTTGGTGTTAGCAACACCAACACAATTGGGGCCAATCATACTCATTTGGTTTTTATGCAACGCAGCTTTCAAGGCTTCTTCCAATGGTAGACCAGACGGTCCCGCCTCATTAAATCCCGCACTGATGACGACAACGGATTTAACGCCCTTTTGTCCGAGCTGATCGACGAGAGCTGGCACGGTCTCTTTGGGGGTCATAATTACGGCCATGTCCACATCAGCGGGCAGTGCTTGAATATCGGCCACTGCATTTTGGACATTACTACCGGCCCAGTCAAAAGACTGCCCGGCGTACTTGGGGTTTACAGGGTAAACAGTCCCGCCGTAGCGATTATGCTGGAGGTTTTCCAGAACCACCCGGCCAATGGTACCGGGTTTGGCAGAGGCACCAACCAATGCAATCTTCTTGGGAGCAAAGAGTGAGAGAAGCCGCGGATCGCTTTTTGAGCCTTTGGGCACGGATTGCCCAAAAAATGGCTGTGGCAAGCTAGATCGGGTTATCTCCGTTTGAGAAGCTTCGTTATTTTGGTGGGTCATGGTTGGAGAATCTTTCCTGGAAGCCTTTGGCTTGAAACCATTTGACTTAAAACCATTTGATTTCAATGGCGTTGCGTTATGAACGTGCATACATTCTGGACTCCCACAATTTTTTCCCGCAATTTTCCCTACGCAAAATTGAATTCAAGAGCCCATTATACCCAAAACCCTCTTAAAAAATGCCTAAAAAAAATGCCAGGTTACGTGTGTTCTTAGGCAGAACACCGTGACCTGGCGGTTAGTGCGAGTGAAGATGAGCGAAGAAAAATCCAACCAATATAAGACCTACAGCATCTCTCGTCTCGGACAGCGCTGTCTGTTGTTATCAGTATCGAAGAATAAGGCCTACTCCAGACCCAACCAAAGCACTATTTTTCTAGTCTATTTTTCAGAAAGGCTCTTGTTGTAAATAGAGACAATCGGGCACTGGACGGTCTCTACAAGCTGAGACTCAATGGCTTCTGCCTGCTCCGGTGTTAATGTCTTGAGGTTCACCGCGGGATACTCAACAGCATTGTGGTTTCCCCGGGAATCCAACACCCATTGCAAGGGGTAAGGTCTTTTTGGGGTGTTTAATTGCACCTCATCAGGCTGAATCTCGTTGATAAGTGCAGCCAGTTCGCTCACTTCACTGAGATTGGCAGGCATAAACATGCATTGCAGAGAGAGTTTGCGGTTGGGCTTTTGTTTGTACTCGCTGCGGAACTGAGTAGCCCCGCGGACAATGCCTGCCAGTGTGACACCAGCAACCGGTCGGTTCATCATCTGCAGTGTTTTTTCAGAGGCTCCGTCCAGTTTAATCGCCACCCGATCCGCGTGCATCAGGTCTCGCCTGACATCCTCGTTTTCCAGTGTCGTGCCGTTGGTCAGGACCATCACAGGCTTGTGGGTATACTCTTTAAGCAGGTGTATCACCTCACCTAAGTTTTCGGCCAATGTGGGTTCTCCGCTGCCACTGAGCGTCAGAATATCCGCCTCTTCCCAGGCGCTGAGGCGCAAATCTCGTTCCACCTGGTCGGTGGTCACGTAAATTTGTCGGGCAATCGTCTTGTTTTGGATATCGCCCAGTTGGCAATAAATACAGTTGAAAGAACAGATCGAGGTTTGCAGCAGCAAATCGATTCCCAAAGAACGACCGACACGCCAGGAGTGGACCGGGCCGTAGACCGATGATAAATGCGCAGTGGTGGGATCAAGTTGGGGAGGCATGCCTACAGTGTAGAACGACCGGTCGTTCTGAATCAAGTTTTAGCGCGCAGCAGGCGGCAGAACCAATTTTTGACCCAGGCTGAGCGTGTCTGGACTCGGCATATGGTTGGCTGTTTGAATCCGCTCAATAATCTCAGGGGTGGATTTTCCGTAATATTTATACGCGATACTGCCCAAGGTATCCCCGTTTTGCACTTCATAGGCAGAACCGTTCACCAATGAGCCAGAAGACGCAAACGCGGGCACACTGGGCTGAGTGGAGAGCGGCTCAGACTGAGGTGATTTTTGAGGTGACGTCTGAGGGGGCGTGGCTTGATTGCCTGCGGTATTTAACCCAGAAGTCTGGATTAATTGAGATTCAGATGCGGAAGTGGTGACAGGTGCCAGAGAACTGGTAGCCCGGTGGACAAACCATGGACTCCACATCAAAAAGCAACCCAACGCGGTGGTGACCAAGACACCGGTAAAAAAGCCAATGCCCAGCAAAAGGAAGGGAGAACGCTCATCGCGGTAAAACGTGCGTGCGCCAGACCACAGCATATCCAGATCTTTGGCATGGTAATCTTCTGAACGGACATAAACCCCTGGGGTTTTTTCACCAAAGGGTTTCTCAAACGAACCTCGAATTAAAACATCTTGATTGATCCGTTCGTTAAATAAACGCTCTTCATCCAGGTCGTGTTGTGGTTTAATTGGCATTTGCAACCCCATAATGACTACATACCTTCATATGCTAAACTGCAAAATTGGCGAAAGCCTCTTATTATTTGGCGACACAGAGGGGTAAAGGGTGTCTCTTATAACGATAGTCGATTGAGTCGACTGGAGTAACTCTCTTGCTAACTCTCTTGATAAAAATAATCGCCAGAACTTTACTATAATATGCTTTTATTGAAGAGTGTGGCTTAATGAAGTTATTTTAAAGAGATATTCGTTTACAATTCCCTGATGCTTATCTTGTTGCGTATCTAGTTTTATGAGGATTTCGTGTGTCAACCGCAACCCTTTCCAAAGCCTACGACCCTAAGCTTGTCGAACAGTCAGTCTATACTTTCTGGGAACAACATCAGTTATTCCAACCGGAGTCTATACCGGCAAACGCTGCGGGGAATTTATCAGAAAGTGCCTTTACAATTGTGATTCCGCCTCCCAATGTGACCGGAACGCTTCATATGGGTCACGCACTGGATTGCACGATTCAGGATATCCTAATTCGCTGGCACCGGATGTGTGGAGATAACACATTATGGATGCCAGGGACAGATCATGCCGGTATTGCTACACAGAATGTGGTGGAAAAACAACTACGGGCAGAAGGCAAAAGCAAAGATGAGCTCGGCAGAGAGGCTTTTCTCAAAATTGTCTGGCAGTGGGCCCAGGCCCGTAAAGGCGATATTGTTAATCAATTCAAGCGTTTGGGGATTTCTCCAGATTGGCAGCGGCAACGTTTTACCCTGGATGAGGGGTTGAGTACCGCTGTTCGTGAAGCCTTTGTTCGCCTCTATGATAAAGGCCTGATTTATCAAGGGCGCTATATTGTCAATTGGTGTCCGCGTTGTACTTCGGCTATTTCGGATATCGAGACGGATTATCAGGATGAAGAGAGCTTTCTCTGGGAAATTGCCTATCCACTCAGTTCGGGAAACGGCCGTCTCGTGGTTGCTACTACACGACCTGAGACCATGTACGGGGATGTTGCTGTCGCCGTGCATCCAGAGGATCCGCGCTATCAAAATTTGATTGGTCAGACGGTTCGTCTGCCGCTCAGCAACAGAGACATTCCCATTATTGCGGATGACTACGTTGAGCGGGAATTTGGCACTGGCGCCCTAAAAATTACCCCAGCACACGATCCCAATGATTTTCTGCTCGGGCAAAAACATAAGCTTGAGCCTGTGTGGGTGCTGGATGAGAACGCTCACTTAAAGTCTGAGGATACTGTACCTCAGATTCTGCAAGGGCTGGAGCGCTTTGAAGCACGTCAAAAAACTGAAGAACTCTTGCGTGAAGCTGGTTTCCTGGTCAGTAAAAAAGAACATCCACACCGGGTGGGTCACTGTCAGCGGTGTAATACCACCATTGAACCACTCCTTTCTAAGCAATGGTTTGTTAAAACAAAACCACTGGCTGAACGGGCCTTGGCTTCACTTCAGGCTGGGGAATTGCGGTTTATTCCAGAACGCTGGACCAATGACTATTTGCGGTGGATGACCGATATTCAGGACTGGTGCATCTCCCGCCAACTTTGGTGGGGACACACCATCCCTGCGTGGTACTGCCTGCAGTGTGAGCACCTCCATGTCGCAACGAGTGCCCCTTCGGTCTGTCAGCAGTGCCAGTCCCATGATTTCCGAGCCGAAACGGATGTGCTAGATACCTGGTTTTCTTCCGGGCTGTGGCCGTTTTCTACGATGGGGTGGCCCCATTTAGACGCCCCTGATTTTAAAACGTATTATCCCACCAGTGTCTTGGTCACTGGCTTCGATATTATCTTTTTCTGGGTGGCCCGAATGGTGATGTTTGGCCTGGAGCTCACCGATCAATCTCCGTTCCACACCGTGTATATTCATGGCCTGATTCGAGATGAAAAAGGCCAGAAAATGAGCAAATCCAAGGGCAATACGGTTGATCCCGTTGAAATGATTGATGCCTATGGTTGTGATGGCTTTCGTTTTGCTCTCACCAGTTTAATTACCTACGGCGGGCAAGATATTAAACTGGCCAAGGATAAAATTGAAACGGGTAAATTATTTTGCAATAAACTCTGGAACGCCTCTCGCTTTGTGCTGATGAATATTGAAGAAGTGGATAATCAACCGGTGAATTTGAGCGAATGTTCACTGAGCGAATTTTCACTGATGGATCGGTGGATTTTGAGTCGTTACCACGAGACGGTACAGTCTGTGAATGAGCTACTGAGCGCCTACAAGTTTGGTGAGATGGCGGGCGTTATTTATGAGTTTAGTTGGAATTATGTGTGTGATTGGTATGTGGAATATGCCAAAAAACAATTGAAAGATCCCGTATTGGCCGCCAATACCCGGCGAATTTTGGCATTGCTATTAGACGGCATGCTAAAACTGGCCCATCCCATGATGCCCTACATCACGGAGGAAATTTGGCAGAAATTACCCAAGCACTTGCCTTATTGTGACAGCCTCTCGATTATGCATGCCCCCTTTCCTACCGCTGATCGCGCGCAGATTGATCAGCCTCTGAATGAGACCGTGGATATTATTTTAGAGAGTATTCGTGCTGTGAGGCATATTCGACAGCAATATCAAATTGCCTTTAACACCCCAATTAAGCTGGTGATTGAAGCCGCTCACCCTCCCGACTTTGAGGCCTTTTCTCAAGGAGAAGAGGTACTTCGTCATTTTATCACGGTGGCAGATTTAACCCTTTCTGAAAACCCTATTGAAACTCCGGTTAATTCAGCAGCAGCGGTTGTTTCACAATCACGGGTATTTATTCTTTTAGAGGGACTGATTGATACCAGCCAAGAAAAAAACCGGATGGAAAAAAAGCGAACAGAATTGTTAAAAGAAAAAATGCAATTAGACAGTATGCTCAGTAACGAGGGATTTACGGCCCGTGCTCCAGAGGCGGTGGTTGCTAAAAATAAGGCCCGCCTGGATGAGTTGATACAGCAACTCCAACTGCTAGAAAGCCAATTGGCGCAGTTATAGAATCCAGCCAAAAAAATAATTATTTTTTGGTACCAACATATAAAAACACACACGCACTGCGGCAGGCCTCTGGATGGTGTCGTAAGAGATAATCCAAGAATTTGAGTGGAGAGAGAATGAGCATCCAAAGCATGGTGAAAAGCCGGTACAAAGCAATACTGCCGAGTGAGCAGATAATGGATAAGAATTCGACCAGAACGGCGGTAAGCGCAGAAGCAGGGCCTGCCAGAACGGTGAGTGATTCTGTATCAAAGTGCTCAAATTGATGCAGTAGGCCCATATGGGTAAAGCGCGTATAGTCGTGTGGGGCGGCGTGAAATTGAAACATAAACGGCATCAGTACATAAACTTTGCCGCCCGGTTTCAGCACTCGATGAATTTCTGCAATGACTTGTGTGGGACTGGGGACGTGTTCCAGCATACTTTCACACACAATGGCATCGAGAGAATTGTCAATAAACGGCAGTTGCTGGCCGTCGCCGACAACTTCCAGGTGTGGGTAGGGGGTATAATCCAGGTGAATCAGACCGGGATGCTTTCGCCTTAAAACACCCGCCCCAACACTTAAAATACGGGCCTCAGGATTAAATTGATCGATGAACGTTTGTGAGGAGGGTTCAGGCAGGAGCGCAACCCCAATGGTTTGCACCAAAAAACGGTAAAATCCAGGATATTG
>CAZZIY010000007.1:10299-20027 GCA_964654525.1 uncultured Vampirovibrionales bacterium
GCGGTATCATCATTTGAAATGAAATGCGGCTCAGGGGGATGTGTTTCACACCCGGCGACTTTGGAAGTTACATTTTTGTGGCGTAAATCCGGCTGCAAATGCCCTTGTAAATTGAGTGTTAGTGGGTAGTGTGTTTGACAATGCAAACACACGACAGTAGCGCCGGTAATACGACTTTGGCCGACATCGGCTTCTGTAAAAAGGCTTTTTTGACACTGAACACAGCGCAACAGACTGAACCATGAAGGTGGTGAATAGGCTCCAATTTGCTCTTCTGCCGTGCGCGGGCTGAGTGCAGACATCGGCTTAGGCACAATATTCTGGCTGAGGGATTGACTCTAGCGTGGTAGAAGGTCCAGAGGTGGGTTTCCCTGAAATGGGTTTTTCAAGGGCGCTCACAATATAGAGGGGTCTTTTGCGGGCTTCATCAAAGATACGACCAATATATTCGCCCACAATGCCCAAAGAAATGAGCTGCACGCCGCCCAGAAATAAAATTGCCGTCATCAGTGAACTCCAGCCAGGCAGTGTGCTTTGCTGAATGAGCGTGACATAAAGGACGTAGAAGATACCCAAAAAACTCAGCCCTGAGATAATAAATCCGACCATCGTAATCCACTGGAGAGGCACGGTTGAAAAGGATAAAATTCCGTTAACGGCCAGTCTCAGCATTTTGGACAGACCGTATTTTGTCTCTCCGTCAAAGCGTTTATCGCGTTCGTAAAGTAAGGTGGTTTGGTTAAAGCCCACCCAGCTCACCATCCCGCGAATAAAGCGGTTGCGTTCTCTCATCGTGTTGAGTGCAGTGACCACGCGGCGACTCATAAGACGGAAATCACCGGTATCCACTGGGATATCCACATCCGATAACTTGCGCAATACCCGGTAAAAGGCGTTGGCAGTGAAGAGCTTGAACCAACTTTCTCCATGGCGCTTGTTTCGTGTAGCGTAGACCACATCATACCCGTTCTGCCAGAGTCGAACCATTTCGGGGAGTAATTCCGGGGGGTCCTGTAAATCGCCGTCCATCACAATCACCGCATCGCCTTCGGCAAAATCTGTTCCGGCACTAATGGCCACTTGATGGCCAAAATTACGGGCAAAATGTAGGCCGTTGAGCCATGGGTACTCGAGACAGGCGGCTTGAATCATTGCTGCACTTTTGTCTTTGCTGCCGTCATTGACCAGGAGCACTTGCCAGTGAATTTGACTGTTGCTGCTACTGCTGTTATTTATCATGGCATTCATTCGATGCAGCAGCTCGTCCAGCGTCAATTCCTCGTTGTAAACAGGAATCACAACCGTTACGACATGGGGTGCGTTTTGGTGAGTCATTTGGGTCATAACGTCTGATTTTAACACACCCGCCGGGCAGAAGGCGCCGGCGGGTGTGACGGGTGTGAAATGAATCAGTATTGATTATCTTTTGACGTCTTCGCCAATCCCACCACCACTGGCTGTGGTACTGGTCTGAGTGGTCCCCTCACCGACTTGGGCCATCAATTCAGCCAGAGCGACAGAGGTTTGATTGGCTTGAGCGCGCTTTTTAGCACGCATGGCCGCTGTTCGCTCCTCCAGTGATTTTCCACCGGTGAGCGCCACATCCAGTTTTTCGCCTTCGAGGGCAATATTTTGAAGGAGACTGGCAGTGTCATCACTAAAGGCCACCCCTTTGCCGGCAGCAGCATCCAATTGCTGTTGAATTCTGACCAGATTGGCTTTTGTTTTATTATCTGCGTGTTGCGCTTTGGCTGCATTAATGGCAGCCAAAGCTTGATCCACTTTGGTTTTGAACTCTTCTTTTCGGCCTTGGGCTTCTTCGGCTCTCACATCATAATCGGCCATACGGCTTTGTTTCGTTGCCAAATCTGCTTGAGCAGCTTTCCATTCAGTCACTTGATGTTCGGCATATTCTTTCTGGGCCTTGTAATCGGGATCAGTTTCTGCTAAGCCCTTCAAGGCTGCTGCTGCCGCCAAGGCTTCTTTCTTTTCTTTGGCTTCCAATTGAGCGGCCGCTTCGAGCTGTTTTTTGAATAAATTACGTTCGGCAACAATTGTATTGAGCGCGGTTTCAGCATTTTGATAATCAGCAACGATTTGATCGTGTGCTGCGGTGAGGGCTGCTTGGGGGTTGGCTTGTTCTCTGGCGGTTTGGGCTTCATGCGCATTGCCCAAAACGTAATTCCATAGCCGTCCAATTAAAGCGAAAATACCACGTGATGGGGGCTTTATTTCACCGGCCCCAAAGCGCAGCGGTTGGGTGCTACCAAATTGAATCTGTTTTGACGGCGCTTGTGACGTCGTCAAGAAAGTGGTCGTGGGCTGTTTTTGAATTTGCATGGACTGTGTTACTCCTTATGTTGTTGCATTTGTGGACGGGATAAACTGAAAAATAGGCTTTCTTTCCTGGGCATTCCAAGTACCCTGCATGGTGCCACCAGAAAGCACCGTACCTGCCTTAATGAGTTGGCTTTTGAGTTCAACCAGAGGTTCTTCAACCAAAGCTTCCGTCGCGGCGATAAGTTCGCGGCAGCCCGTATCTCGGCTGTATCCTTTTGCCATAATGGCATTTTTTAATTCCGGTGAAACACTCAGCTGCATTTGGTCTTTTGACTGTATTCGAGAAGTAAGCTCAGTTAAACTCATGTCCAGTATCTTTCGGGCATTTTCTTCGCTCACCGGGGCGTAGAAAATACGCTTATTTATTCGGCCAATAAAATCTGGTGTGAAGTTTTTACGTAATGTGAGTTCAGTAATCGCTTCAAGCTGTTCATCGCTAGCTCCCGCTTCTTGAGCCAGTCTCAGTTCGGTTTGGGCAATGTTAGACGTCATAAAGATATCAGCATCACGGAAAATAATTTTTTCCTGTTTGGCGTTGTCCATCACGCCTTCATCGAGAATTTGCATGAGAGCTTTGCGCACATCTTCATGGGCTTTTTCAATCTCATCGAATAAAATGATGGGCGGGGCTAATCCCTCTCTAGCACTGCGGTCAAAGGCCTGTTTTATTTTATCCAACGCACAGGCTTCGCCAAAACCGGTGTAGCCGTGGGCGGCGCCAGTGAATTTTTTCACATCCTGTTTATCGGTATATTCGGTCATTGAAATCACGACGACTTCTCTGCCTAGGGCTTTGGCCAGTCGTTTAATGGAGGCGGTTTTTCCAGAACCAGAGGCGCCCAACAGTAAAAACCGGACTTGTGGCTGGTTTGGTTTTTCAGGGTCACCTCCATAACCGAGTCGAGCGCGACGAATGCCGTTGACAATACTTTGGATGGCTCGGTCTTGCCCCAAAATCCTTTTGGGTAATGTGGTGAGTGCATTTTCTAGGGCCAAAACCTCTTCTGCAGAAGCGGGTTTACTGGTGGGTGACGCTACTTTAGCCGCCGGGGCTTCTCGCAGTTTTGCAATGCGGGTGGCATCAAACCCGCTCAGTTTCAACATGGATTCAATGTTTCGTGTGGGATCGGACTTCATCAGCCAGCGCCAAAGCAGGACAGGAGTGACATCCGCAATACCCTCTTGTTCGCAAAATTTTATCAGAGCAGGTCGAATGGAAGTGCGGTAATAATGGACCGGCCAAGTTCGCTGCTCGACTGCTTTTTCAACCAATTTGGGCCGAAGGTGATCCCGAATTCCGCCAATCAGGGTGTCTGGATCAATATTACATGTGTCTGCTAAATACCGTCTGACGCTGCTGTCCCCGCACAGTAAGCTGATTAAATTCATCGGCCAGTGAGTTTCTGCTGGAACAGGGACGACCATGCTTTCGCAATAGGTCAGCCATGCGGCCGCATCGGCGGTGAGATTAATTTTTTTATCGCTGATAGTCTCAGCTGGTTTGACCTCGCCTGTTCCAAACTGTAACACATCTTTCTTTAAGGTCGGCCTAAAAACAGGAGTAGGCTTGGTAGAATTACCTGCCTGCTTATGTCCGTTGTGTTGAAATAATGAGATATGCATTTAAGAGACACTCTGCGACTGCGGGGTTTGATTGAGTTGAGCGTTCATTCTGGCTTCTACCCGTTTTTGCACAGCCTCTTTTTCCCGTGCCTGTTCGGCCAGATAAGTGTCAATTCGGTTTTGATCCAGAATCTCGGTTAATTTGGGATCCACCTGAGTTTTACCGCTCTCTTGAACGGCTCTGAGATCCGCCAGTGTTTTGTTCACAGTCTGCTGTCTGAGGGCGTCAGTGAGTCGAGTCCGGTAGGCTTTCAGCGAAGGCAGATATTCATCAATGAGTGTATCCCCTGTTGCTAGCCTGATTTCAGCACTGGCTTTGATGGTTTCGGCTTGAGTTTTGTCTGCCTTCAAGGCTTCACGCTGTGTGTTTAACGTGATCAATTCTGGGGTAATTTCCCCAGCACTGAGTTTTCCGCCTGCGCGCATTTTGGTTTCGATCTCGCTGAGTTTGGCGGTGAGACTGGCCAGTTGTTGTTCTGCGGCCATCATTCCCAGTACTGTATTGGTATAAGCTTTCATTGCGGTGCTGATCAAGTGATCGACGCGAATTTTTTCTGCTTCCAGCTGATCTCGTGCACTGCCTCCTGGTGTTTTGTTGGCTGTTTTTAAGGCGCCCGCTGCCTGCTCATTATCAGCAATATCAGCGTCTATCACCAGGTACTCTCCAGCGGCATAGGCTGTTTCAGTGCCACTCAGTACTTTCTCTAACAGTGCAAGCTCGCCAATTGGCGTTTCAGCAAGACGTTCTTCTCTGCTTTGTGCAGCCACCAATGCAGTTGCGGCCTGGTAGGTAAATGTCTGACGCAGCCAGTCAGCGGTGGGTAATTTATTTTCTGCCCCAAATAATTCGCTCAGAAAGGCTTTTACGGTGTTGTTTTTAGCAAAAGCACTGCGCAAATTGGCCGCCATTTGAGTGACTTGCTCGGTGATTTTGGCATCAAGCCGTTGAATTTTTCGCTGACCGTCGGCATCCCCGCGGTCCCCGTTGTTCACAAATAATGTGGGATTCTTTAGCGCTGCCTCTAAATCCGCTTTGGCGGCGCCAACACCAAAGACATCTTTGCGTTTAAGAACGGCCAGACCAATTGCCCCTTTGCTGGCGATAAACAAGAGTGCCAGTGTCGCCAGTCCGTATGCAACACTGGGGGCTTTGAGATCCAGGGTTTTGAGAAGTTGGGTGCCTTGGGTTAAAAAGGCATTTCTTTCGGTAGAGGAGAGTTCTCGAAAGTTTTTCGGATTATTCACGATGGTGCTGAACAGTGAGACCGCGTCATTACTGTTGTGAATGCTTGAGAATTGTTTGAGACTGACCCCGGCATAAGCAATATTGAGATGTCCGAGCACAGCGGGCTGGAAGGTATCTGTATAAGCCCAGTCTGTTTTTGCGTTTCTGATGGCGCTCTTAATATCCACCACCAGTTGGGTTTTTTCCGCGTCAGAAAGATCTTTGAGACCCACAGTGAGATCAATCAATTGGCTGCGAAGATCACGCGTAGCCTGTTCAATTTGCCGGTCACTGGGATCGTGTAGGGGCAGTTTGGCTTCTTTTTCCAGATATTGTTTGATATCTCCTGCAATGGCGGTTGCCTGTTTATAGGGCATCATATCGCTGTTGTGCTGGAGTTCTTGCCGAAGGCGGTTCACCACTTGCGCGTCTACCTCTTGGGTGGGACGAGCTGCCATGGTATCAACCAACACCATCATAAAACGCTGTGTTTGATTGGCAAAGTCGGTGTTTAATTTGCCGTCATTGAGTTTGCCTAAGTCAGAAGCCTGTTTGGCTGTGCCGACCAAATTAAGCCAGTAGGGTTTTATTTCTTCTTGCTGCTGAAGTGCAATGGCGGGCGGTTTGCTTTTCTCATAACCCCAACGGCCCAAGCCAGCCAGTGCAGAAATACCGGCGAGTCCTGCAATGATGAGACGGTAGAGCTGACCGCGTTTGATACGGGCTTTGGCTTGTTGGGTAGGGGTGTCAGGTTTTTCAGCATTCACATTGAGATAGGTGAGTCGGTCCATCCGGCTGCCAAGATTGGAGAAATAGTCAGAGAGAGTTCGGTTTGTGGCATTACCGTCACCGAAAGCATCGCTGCTAGATGGACTCGTACCAAAATAGAGTCGCTGTGACTGAAATACGTGTGGTAATGACGGCCTGTAAATCTTCATTAGTCGTTTCCAAAGCTCCCGCCACCGGAAGAGCCTCCTCCGCCGCTGCTAAATCCACCGCCACCGCTGCTGTCTCCCCAGCTTGAAGAGGAGGACGAGCTGGATGAGCGACGATCGTCTTCTTCTTGTTGTCGTCGTCTTCTTCTCTCAGCTTCTTCAGCTTCTCGTCTTTGTCGGGCCGCTTCGGCAATTTCCCAGGCTTGTTGTCGAGCAGTTAACTCTGCCAGTGCGGTGACAGCCGCTGTGACCAGAATAGGATCCCATCCTCCGCCTTGCCGGATTCCTTTGAGTGTGCTGTAGGTGCCGCTGTCATGGAAACTGCCCTGGCTGCCAATACGGGCAATTTCTCGACGCTTGTCTTCCACCATTTTGTCGTAAATTTGGCCGGCCTTCTGGGCAATCTGTGGGTTACTGTGGCGTTTGAGTTCAGCGCAGCGCTGTCGGTCTTGGCTCTTGTCATAATCTGCAGATCGGCCCCAGTCAGACAGCACACTGAGTGCCCCTGTGGTTGCGGCTGCTTGAACCCGTGGGTTTTCATCGATGGCTTCGGCAGAGAAGGTGTCAAAGTTTCGGCCCGAGGCCAAACGGGTAATTGCACCGCTCAAGGCCTCTACTTCTCCCGAAGGGGTGCTTTGGGTGGAATGGCGCAGGGCGTTAAATAGCTGAGGCAGAGCCTGATCACCGTATTTCGCTAGCAAGCGGATCGCTAGTTGTCTGCTTTGGGTTGTTTTTCCAGTCGACATTTTGCCGGAAATAAAGCCAAAATTATCGTTCCCGCTGACCAGACGCTCTAGTGTGTTTTTAAGATGGTGTTGCGCCGTGTAGGATACGGGTTTTTCGGCCAGCGCAAAGAGATCGTCGACATCTTTGTTGCTGCCCACTTTGGCGAGCCCTCTGACGGCTGCATAAAGTCGGGCAGAAAATGTGTCTCCTGGATTTTGAACGGTGCTGAGCAGCGTAGGATAGAAATCTTGATTCAGCACAGCGCTCAATACCGGTTCGACGCTTTGAATCGCGTAATCGATCGGCGTGTCAGGATCACCGATAAAGTTCCACAACGGACTGGCCGATGACGGTGAGGCTACTTGCTTGATTAATGTCAGTGCTGTGGCCAGTCGTCGGGGGTTTTGGTAATTCAAATCGGGATGGATGCTGGGCAGATGACTGGCATTGACGGTGGCACTGAGCGCCTTGATCATGGCTCTTGAATACTCTGTGTCAGCGATCACGCTGGTTGGTTTTTTTTGCCAATCTGCGTAGAGGGGGCTAAAATGGGCAGAATCCTTCATTGCCGCAAGCCCTTCTAGGGCCGTTGGAACTACGGTGGGGGTAGGCTTGTCGCCGATTGCTTTTTCAATTAGGAGGGGACCCGTTGTGGCCTTGAATGCAGGATTGGTGGCAAGAGTGATAATTGCCGTTTTGATTGACTCTAAGACGTCTTCATTGGTTTCCTTTGGATCGGCCAAACGCGCGAATAGCTTGCCCATCAAGGTGGCCTGGGGATCTTTGAGGAGTCGTGAGATAGCAAAGACGCGGTTTTCTGCCAAGGGATTGTCTAGCAGGGTTTCAAACCGAGCGTAATCTGAAGCAGTTGCTAGACTCGAAACCCCTTTGTGAAGAGCGACTGCGACTTTTGGATCGGTTTCAACGCTGAGTTGTGCCATGAGAGGCTCAAAATCAGATGTCCGGTCTAGCTTGCCGTAGTTAGTGTCATTGAGCAGCCCGGCTGCCCACTGTCGAATGATAGGTGACGGGTGGCTTAAGGCTTTGTCGCGCAGGGCGGTCTTAATTTGACCCCGATCAAACGTGGGATCTTTCGATTTATGGCCCAGGCGAGAGACAGTAAAACCTAAGAAATCAAGCACCCGACTGGCCGCTGCTTTGATCGCATTCCCGTCCGCGGGCTTTTCAGGTTTGGGTTCCAGTAGGGCGTTGAGTGTTTTGAGGCTGTAGAGATTACTCGTGGTGATTCTATGGCCTGAATTCATCTGAATCAGTGGCGTGCTAATGGTTTTAAGGTCAGCTTCCAGGCGTTTCTTTTTGTTGCGGGCCATCACAGCGAGCACGCTCACCCCACCCACTGCGCCGACCCCAGCGAGAATAGCCAGAAGTAAGAGCAACGCATTTCGGGTTTCTTCAGCGGCTTTGGCTTGTTCTGCCGGTGTTTTGGGCCGGTGTGCTTGGTTGTATTGGCTGATGTGATCGGCAATCAGTTGGACTGAATTGAGGACAAAAGCATCGGTCTCACTTTGTGCAGTGGCCATATCTCCGCGCTGTTTTGCTGCTAAGGCGGCACTCAGGTGAGTATTTGCCTGATCTTTCACCTGTTGGGGAATGGGGCTGTTTTCAAACAAGTGCTGAATGCCGTCACCCGGTTGAAACGTCCAACTGGCTCGTTGGTTATTACGAATCCGATCGGCCACCATAAAAAAGAGGGCCCCGTCGTCTTTGCCTTTTTTGCCGAGCTTGAGCTGATTGAAGAGATTGAGGTTGAGTTCTCTCAGCTTATCCAAATCAGTGTTGGGGATAATAATCACTTTGAATTCGCCGTCCCCGTTGTCATAAAAGCGTTGCAATAGCCGCTCTAACTGACCGCGAGCACTGGGTGAGAGTAGCGGGCTTCTGGCCAAATCCACGGTAATTTGGGTCATTTGTGGGTTCACGTTGGGGAGATCGCTGGCGCGGTTGATTTTGGGATGCTGTAGTTCATCAATATCTGCTGGGTGTGAGGCCGATGTGTTGGGCGCGTTCTGGGCCAGTGCTTTACTGGGAAGGCCAAGGGGACCCAAAAAACTTGCGGCACTGACAATGGCGGGTAATGAAAAACGTTTGAGCCAGCTGGAGTGGCCTCGAGAAGATAGCTGACCAAAAGAAGGTGGAGGGGATGACACTCTGTTCTGATTCAATTGAAGTGTTTTGGGGCGGTTACCAAATTGAACGTGTCCTCGTTTCAGCTGACCCAATGGGCGAGCATCAAAACCTGTCTCCATTACCAATCATCCTCATTAAAAGACACACACACGGTTTATTGAGCAAAAATGTGAATTTGCGACGATACCAACGGGCAGTCAGAATACTACAAGGATAGATTATCGTTTCCATCCAAAATTACAACCCACTGGTTACACATGCTTAACCAAAATATTTCTCTCAGGCATGCCTCTCCATTGACATTGACAAGTGCCTTGCTTGTTGCAGAAATAGCATATGACTTTTTTCGATGCGGGAGGCCTTCAGCGTGAAAAATGCTTTGAGACTGATACTGGGAAGTATGCTGTTATTTTCTGGGTTTTGGGTATCTTGCTTCGCACAAATTAATACAGAAGCTAATATGCCAGAAGGGTTTCAACTGCCAGCCTATTTTCAACAGTTTCCTTCTGGGAAAAATCATACGATCACGGATGTCCCTGGGGTGAGAGTGGGCCATGTGACCTACCTAAAACCAGAGGCCATTCCCCCCATTGCCACTGGAGTTACGGCCATTCTTCCAAATACAGCAGAATCCTTGCCAAATACTGGTTTCTGGGCTGCGGTATACTCTCTGAACGGTAACGGGGAGTTAACGGGCACTCATTTTATTCAGCAAAGCGGCCTGTTAAACG
>CAZZIY010000008.1:0-19678 GCA_964654525.1 uncultured Vampirovibrionales bacterium
AGTGCCTATTTCTCCCGTCTACCTTCAATCTTACGAAAACGGCAGCGCGGTGATTCGCAACTACCGTAATGAGATTTACCATTATCAAGACCCAGGGTAAGGGTTTTCTCACGTAAGATTTTTCCCAATAAGTCTTAATCTTTACCGTGTTCCCGCAGGCTTTGCTCTAAAATAAAGGCTGTTCCCGTTGTATTCAAAAAAGTAGCAGCAGAAAAGAGCAGCCCATGAGAAAAACCTGGCAGTTACGGGGTGAGTTTTTAACCCAAAAAACCGCACCTGTTTATGATGTGAAATCCCCGGAATATGCCCGCTTTCTGGAAGCATCAGGAGGCTCTCCTGTGGTGGCCCGTCTGCTCCTTAACCGGGGGATAGATACCCCAGAAAAAGCAATGCTTTTTTTGGATCTAGAAGGGTATCAGCCCACGAGTTATTCTGAACTGCCCGATATTGAGCCAGCGGTCGCCCGAATTATCCAAGCCATCGACGAGCAAGAGCCGATTCTAATCTTTGGGGACTTTGATGTAGACGGCATCAGTGGCGCTTCAGTTCTGCTGGAAGGTTTAAGGGCCGCTGGGGCGAAAGTTAGCTATTACATTCCTGATCGCTTAACTGAAGGCCATGGCTTAAACACAACCGCATTATGCCGGCTGGTCAGCTCTCGCCAACTTAAACTGGTGATTTCCACAGACACTGGGATTACCAACTTTACGGAGGTGAGCCTGCTCAAAGGGCTTGGTGTGGATACCATTATCACCGATCACCATGAATTGCCAGAAAATTTACCCCCTTCGGTTGCCAACATCAATCCCAAGCGGATTGAAGACCAGCAACACCCACTGGCTCAATTGTGTGGGGCTGGTGTGGCTTATAAAGTGTGTGAGGCTGTTCTAGATGCTATTGGAGCAGAACCAGAAATCTCGGAACGCTTGCTAGATTTGGCAGCGATTGGCACAGTTGCCGACATGGTGCCCTTGGTGGGGGAAAACCGGTATATTGTCTACCGTGGACTCCAAATCCTGAATTTGCGTCAGCGCCCTGGTGTCCGGCAAATACTCGAAAATGCCCTGGTGCCCCCAGAAAAAGTACTCAATAGCGACACAATTGGGTTTACGATTGGTCCCAGACTCAACGCTATGGGCCGATTGGAAAATGCTACAGACGCGGTTGAATTGATGACCACAGATGATCCAGAACGGGTCCGGGTGATTGCCGCAAAGCTAGAACAGCTCAACCGTCAACGGCAAGAACTCTGCGAAAAAACGTTTTTGGAGGCGGAGCAATATTTTAGAGCCAATGGAGAGTTAGACGGGCGGCGGGCGATTATTTTGGGTAGCCCGGACTGGAATCCTGGCATTATTGGGATTGTGGCCTCGCGGCTGATTGAAAAGTATCACGTCCCCGTGTTCATGATGGTGTTTGATGAAGCCAAAGATGTTGTCCGGTGTTCTGCCAGGAGCATTCCGGGATTCCATATGCACGAGCAACTTCTGGCCTTAGAGGAGTATTTCCTCAACTTTGGCGGACATGCAGGTGCGGCTGGGTTTTCGCTCAAGCCGGATCGCTTAAATTCCTTTAAAGCTGCACTGTACGCACTCACCGATCGAACCGTGACTGATGAGCAGATGCAACCCAAAGTGTTGGTGGATGATGTGCTGGATTGGTCCCAAATGAATCCCCATTTGATCTCACTGATTGAGCGGCTAGCCCCTTTTGGGCAAGAGAATCCGGCTCCTAAATTTGTGGTGGAAAATGTCACGATTGGGGCTCAACGCGCCATCGGAGAAGGCGGTAAACATCTCAAGCTGATTCTGACACCCGAGAAACAGGGTTCCTCAAAAAATGATGTAGCGCCCTTAGAGGCCTTATTATGGAATTATCAGCAATATGAGACGATTCAACCCAGTGAGCGCTACGATTTTATGGTTCATCTGGAGCTGAATACATACAATAATCAAACCCGTGTTCAGCTGATGGTGGAAGATTATATTCAAACAGCAGAACGCCGGGGGCTTAAACCCCAAAAACTACCGACTCAAGCGATAGTCCCTAAAACGACAGCACCCACACCGCTGCAAAATTTAGCCAGCGATTTCAACCAGAACTGGAACCACAGCCTAAAATGGATTGATCACCGGGACCGCCAAGCACTGGATGCTTTTGTGGGGCAACTCCTCCTTCCCTTGCAGGATAACCGCAAGCTAGCACTCTTTTGCGAAGGCCGACCCCCAGAAATTCCCTTTTTGGACCCCGCCATTGTGATCAACCGGCAGACCGTGAAACAGCTCAACGGGGTTCAAGAACTGATTTTATGGGATTTACCCCCGTCACCTGAGGGACTTCAAAGTGTCTTGAATGAGTGTCATCCCGAAATCATTCACTGGGTTGCAGGAAAGTACCCTGCTGTGCCGTTGAGCCCTTCGCCAAAAGATATGCTCACGCTTATCTACCGTGTCTTGAAAACGGTTGGGGCCCCAGACTCAGAATTTGAATGTATTCTGCCTGATATGGCAACGACTTTAGCCAGTACCCCAGAGGTTATTCGCCACGGACTGGTGTTGCTGGCAAAAATGAACCTCCTGAAAACCCGTCTGGACCGGTCTGCTGGTGCTGTTCGGATTATGGTGAAATTGCCGGCTGTTCAACAGGCGAGTACAACCGTTGATACCTCCGAATTGCTAGAGTTTGCTGCTTTTGAAGAGGCCTTAACTGCGGTGAGTGAATACCGTCGCTGGCTTTTGAAAACACCACTTGATACAATCAGGCAGCAAGTTCAGTTGACAGGGGTGACAGAAGCACCCATCCGTGAAACAGTTCCCAGTCGATAGTTTTTTCAGAAAGCGAGTTTTTTATGCAGGTCTCTACGGTTGAAAAAGATCGAATTAGCCGGATTCAACAAGCCGTTCGAGCAGTGCCGAACTTCCCCAAAGAAGGTATTTTATTTCGCGATATTACTACGGTCTTGCGCGATCCTGGGTTGTTTCAAGAGACCATCTCACTGTTTGCTGATGCTTTGGCTGGTACAAAAGTCGACTACATAGTGGGTATTGAGTCTCGTGGGTTTATTTTGGGAGCCCCCTTGGCAACCCATTTGAATGCCGGTTTTGTGCCTGTGAGAAAACGGAATAAGCTCCCAGGCCTGGTAGAACGACACGAGTATGATCTAGAATACGGGTCAGACTGTGTTGAAATCCATATTGATGCCATTGAGCCCGGTGCTCGCGTCGTCATCGTGGACGATTTGCTGGCAACAGGAGGGACTGCGGCGGCTGCAGTAAAACTGCTTGAAAAACTCAACGCGGAGTTAGTCTCCCTAATGTTTTTAATTGAACTGTCTGCATTGAACGGGCGGGCAAAACTGCCCAGCGATGTGCCGATTAAGGCTTTTATTGACTTTGGTGACTAAAGATTCATTACCCTAGCGGATAATCAACTGGCTGGGAGAGAAAGAGTCTGGCCGAGATTCTCTCCAGGCCCGAAGATAGCGTCCTGGCGGAGCTTTATCTAGCAGAGCCCCTGGCTCTAAATAATCAAACAGTTCTGCCAAGGTTTTGGCCTCATGGCTATTGATTCGCTGGTAGATGTGCCAGGGTCGGAGTTCCGATGGATGAGACAGTCCTGCGGCAGCCAGCATCTCAAGAAATGTTTTGATGGTGGCTCTGTGGTACTGAGCGACACGCTCGCTTTTATGTTCCACAACAAGGCCCTTCATCAGGTCTTCGTTTTGTGTGGCCACCCCGGTTGGACATGTATTGGCGTGGCACTGAAGCGCCTGAATACAGCCAAGGGCAAACATCATGCCGCGGGCAGAGTTGCACATATCCGCACCGAGGGCTAAATTTTTTGCAATATGAAAGCCATTAGCCACTTTTCCGCTGGCGATCACGCGAATTTTTTCCCTCAGATTACACCCTGTAAGTGCGTTATGGACAAAAAAGAGTCCATCATACAGAGGGGTGCCGACATTATCAGAAAACTCTAGTGGTGCAGCCCCTGTACCGCCTTCACCTCCGTCGACAGTAATGAAATCCGGGTACAGTTCAGTCTCAATCATTGCCTTGCAGATGGCAAAAAATTCATGAGGATTCCCCACGCAGAGTTTAAATCCCACAGGTTTGCCGCCAGAAAGGTTTCTAAGTTCTGCGATAAACTTCAATAATCCAATGGGCGAATCAAAGGCGGAGTGTCCTGGAGGGGAGAGGACGTCTTTATCCATCCCAACACCCCGAATTTTGGCGATTTCTGGGGTGATTTTACTTTTGGGCAGAATCCCCCCATGCCCTGGTTTGGCGCCTTGAGAGAGTTTGACTTCAATCATCTTCACGTTCTCAATGGCGGCCTTCTCAGCAAAGGCATCAGGACAGAACGAGCCGTCCGGTTTGCGGGCACTAAAATAACCCGTCCCTAACTGCCAAATGATATCGCCCCCTGGCTCTAGATGATACGGGCTCAGTCCACCTTCACCCGTATTATGAGCGAACCCCCCTAGTTTAGCCCCAGTGTTGAGAGCCAAAACAGCATTTCTACTGAGTGATCCGTAACTCATCGCAGAGACGTTAAATAATGAGGCCATATAAGGCTTTAAACACCGCTCTGCCCCGACTTGAATGCGAGGTTCTTCGGAGAGAATTGGCGCAGGGTGAATAGAATGATTTATCCAGCTATATCCAGGCTCGTATACATTTTCCTTGGTGCCAAAAGGGCTTGTATTAAGAGCCTTTTTGGCGCGTTGATAGATATTAGATCGGTTATTGCGGTTAAACGGTCTGCCGTCGGTATCGGATTCAACAAAGTACTGATTAATTTCCGGGCGGATGGACTCCAGGAGATAGCGCCCGTGACCCAGTATTGGAAAATTTCGCTTAATGGCCTGCTTGGTTTGCAGCACGTCTTTTAGCCCAATATAAATTAAGGGTACTGTGATGCAATAGACCCAGCGGATACTGGGGTTGAAGACAGCGATTCCCTCAATCAGTGCAAAGCTGAGCACACTGCTTGCGTAAAATAGCTTGCGAATGGGGAAGTGACCAAACATGCCGTTATCCTTTACTTAACAAGAATGGAATGTTGAATTTCTGCCTCTTCTAGTTTAAGCCTCTTTCAAGAGGGGAATGTACTCATTCTAGCTTATTTCTTGCCTTTGAACGTGTTTAGAGCACAGCTCAATGCGGGCATGTTATAACTAGTCTATGGAACCCTTATATTCTCGGCATTTTACACTTGAGGAGGCTGCAGGACTCATTCCTGAGATGCGCCGACTATTTGCTCAAATTCAGCAAGAGCTGAGCGATTTGCGCGAGCCGATTGTTCTTTATACCCGAATGCTGGAAATGAATACTGAGAATGTGCCGGAAAAAAAAGAAAACGCGGAACTCTCAGCACTGCTCAAAGAGAAATGGGAGGCCTATCAAGAGCGGTTGACCGACTGGCTCCATTATTTTGAGCAACGGGGAATTGTGGTGAGAGAGCTAGAACGCGGGCTGATTGACTTCCCCTATATGAGCAAAACAGGTGAAGAGTTTTTGCTCTGTTGGCTGTTTGATGAAGAGGCCTTGTTCTATTTTCATGACCCAGTTGAAGGGTTTCAGGGTCGGCAACCGATTACTTTGTTGCCTGATTAACGCGCAATAGGCAGAAGCTGCCGGCGGGTTTCGAGCATTCTAGCCGCTGAAAATACTGACCATGTCTTTGGAGTAGATGTTGTGTTATCGGGTCCGTTGGCGCGGTGATCTGACCGCCTTTGATTTCTGGGACAAGCAAAGCGTAGCGAAATTGTCGGCGCTGAATCTGTTTCCATTGGCTGTCGGCTAAAGTATCCAGCATTTGATTCAGCGTGGATAATTCCCCGATAGACTTTAAGGGAGGATGCAGGATGAGCGAAAAGTAATCCCAGACCGGTCTTTC
This sequence comes from uncultured Vampirovibrionales bacterium, assembly GCA_964654525.1. GTDB lineage: Bacteria > Cyanobacteriota > Vampirovibrionia > Vampirovibrionales > Vampirovibrionaceae > JAIEMW01. The sequence continues at coordinate 5,902 of CAZZIY010000008.1, forward strand.
AGCGTAAATTGCCGTGGGTAAAGGCAGCTCAGTGGTCCAAATCCAATCATTGGGATTGGTATGCTTTTTCACGACAGCCACACTGGATTGAAACTCATCCCAAATACGAGGGTATTGTGGATCGCTACCATTTGCCAATGATTGGGTGAGCGGATCGCCGCCTTTCTCTTTATGGGAGTGCTTTTCGAGAAAGTGTTGCCCGTAACAACAAGCGTTTACCACGAGCAGCAAACACAACAGAGTCAACCCTGCTTTTTTCCAAAAGGTTTGAGTACTTTGTGCAACATACGAGAACAAAAATACCCATAATAACGGCAGTAGCGGGAGTAAAAACCGCTCATACTGCTGATGAAAACTCCATCCAGGGAGGATAAGAAAATAGATTAGTAAATACAACTGGTACAGGGGAGCGTTTTTCTGCAAGGAAGCTTTGCCGAGTTGATAGAAAAAAAATAGCCCGAGCGGAAAGCCTAGTAATAATAAAATTTTTTCTGGTAATGTGCTTAGAAAAGGGAAAAAACTCACCGCGATATATTGAATCAAGGCACACAGTCCAGAGGTGAACAGGCCAATCAGACTGAATTCGTTTGTAAGATCCAAAACAAAGGAATGAGTGTATGACTCATTAAAGGACCTGTACAACACCGAACCGTCCAGAATATCCACAGGAGGATGGACTGTACCCCAGATAATCCAAGGAAGAACACCAAGACCAATGCCCAATAGCGAGCCTATTGACCATTTGGATCTGCCTTCTTTCCAGTGCCAAATACAAAGAGCTAACCCCAATACTAGGCCAAATGAGCGGATGTAAGAGAGTACAAGCGTGAAAAACAGCATTATCCCATAGCGTTTTGGGCCGTAGCGTTCTGGGCTTGATAACGTGTCGGGCGGTAACACGCTGAGCCATAGAATGATAGCACTGATCAGACAGAACAGTGGTTCACTGAGGAGTTCAGTTGCCACATTCATCCAGGCCGGATTTAGTCCCAAAAGCCCCATGCCAAGTACTGAAAAGGGCAGGATTAAATATTTTTTGTAAGGCCATTTCTCAGCCAGTTGTTGATTAGCCCACAAGGAACACATTCCTATACTCAGGGCGGCCGTGCTGAGATTAAGGACTTTCAGCACAGGGGCATGTGCTTTAAAAGAAGGGAACAGATAAATAAAAGGGGCCAACAGGCAAGATAATCCAGGAGGGTATTTTACTAATGCAGGTTGACCGGGAAAAAACGGCATATGGTACCCCAAACCCATTGCCAGTGCTTTGGCTCCAAGGTAGTAGTAGCCGTCGTCCAACTCAAACCCAATCAGGTATAAATCCGTAATGCTGAGATACAGCCCGGCAAGGAGCAGGGGAACACCCATGAAAACAAGAATATTCCAGGGGCTCTTTTGTGTTTTTGGGATACTCATTCTGGAGAATCTTCTGTGTTAGCGTCTAGGGCAGGTGGTTTTGTTTCTTCTTGATTCAGCCAAGCATCAACACTGTAGGGTGTTTGAGAGAAAAAGAATAAATACCCACAGCCTGCAAAAAGCAAAATATCACGGACTACGAGCCACCAGGTAACAGGTTCTGGCGCACTGCCGCCAACATAGCAACCACACTCAATGGCTTCACCCCGAATTAAGACAACAGAGAGGGCAATAATAAAAGATAAAAGCAATCCCCCACACGCAGCAGCAGTGATTCGGGTGAATAATCCCACTAAAAGATAGAGTCCAATCAAAATTTCTAACCAAGGAAGGCAGCCTGCATAAATACTGGCAATATTAGGTGGTAACACGTGATAGGCTTGAACGGTACTGGCAAAGTCTTTAGCGTGCTGTAGTTTCTCCACCCCAGGCATCAAAAAATAGTAGACCATAACCCCCCGTAAACCCAATGTTAGCCAGGGTTGCAGTCGTTGATGAGCAGGATGAGAGAAAATAGACAAAAGTCGGGTCACCATAGATGCCTCAATTTGAGATTCATACTGTAAGGTTCATTTGGAATACAATTTTCATTATAGAATAGGAATAATTCTCGAATCGTTTAGGGTGAAGTATTGCTATGGGTATCGCCGATAAAAAAGAAACCAAAAAAACTCCGATGTCCGCCAGAAAACAATGGTTGATAGGGCTCACAATACTTTTGCTGGCAGGTATTGGTGGTTATGTCTATTATCAACAAACTTCTGCAGATAACGGAGGGACCAGCCCATTAGATCCTTCTGGAAAAACGGCAAAAGAAATACCCCTATTAACTGAAGGGGCTAAGATTCCCGCATTTAGGCTATCTTCCATTGACGGTCAATATGTGAGTTTGGGCGAGTATCAGGCCAAAAAAAAACCAATTCTCTTTGAGTTTTTTGCGTCGTGGTGCCCGCACTGTCAGCATAGTGCTCCGATCTTGAAAAAGTTTTACGAAAAACATAAGGCTAAACTCATTATTCTAGGGATTAATGCGGGAGACCGACCTGGCGGTCCTTCTACATCACTGGATTATCAGGCCGCCTATAAGATTGATTTTCCCATTTTAGAGAGACCCTTTCCTGAGCTTTTAGACCAATTTCATGTTCAATCTTTTCCGACGTTCTACCTGACAGATTCATCTGGAACCGTACTTTGGGCCTTTAAAGGGACTTTGACCCCTCGCGAAGTGTCTGTTCTGGAAGCGAAACTGTCAAAGTTGACGCACTAGTCTCATGACCAGTAAATGAAGGATGCTGAAACAGTGAGCTCAGGAGTTGGAATAATTGTTCTGGGCGAATTGGTTTTGAGAGATAGTGAGACATCCCAGCCCGAAGACACTTATGCTTATCTTCAGGGTAGGCGTGAGCGGTGAGTGCAATAATTGGCACAGCCGTTTGAATCCCATCAACCCGGTCAGTCTCCAATATTCGTATTGCCTGAGTCGCTTTATAGCCGTCTAATATGGGCATTTGTACATCCATTAATATGGCATCAAAGAAATCACCCGTCTCTAAACTGTGTTGAAAAAGCTGAAGCGCTTCTTCGCCGTGGTTGGCTATTACTACCTGAGATCCCCGCTGTGTCAATAAATGGCTGATGACTTTTTGATTGACACGCTGGTCTTCTACAATCAAAAAACGGCACTCATTGGCCGCTTTGGGCAGGGTCACTGGACAAACAAAATCAGGATTGGCAATATTGTTTGTATTTAGCGCCGTTTCTCCAGTTTGATTACTGGCCTGAGGCAAGCTAAATTCAAAAATAAAGCGACTTCCAGGCTGATTGTCTGTTCTGGCTTCACACCAAAGACGGCCGTTCATCATCTGACTTAACTGATAGGAGATGCTTAGTCCAAGGCCTGTACCACCGTATTGTCGGTTGATCGAATCATCCGCCTGCATAAAGGGTTGAAACAAGTTGTTTCGCTTTTCTTCTGGGATACCAATCCCACTGTCTTCCACGATGAACGTGAAAGACCATTCCTGATTTTCACCAGCTCGGGCTTGCAGTGAAATTAATACCTCGCCTTTGTCAGTGAATTTAATCGCATTATCCACTAAATTTTGGAGCACCTGTCTGAGACGGGCAGGGTCTCCTAAGAAATAAGACGGGAGTGACTTGGGTAATGGGGTTTCCATCCAGAAAAGGTGTTTCGACTCTGCTCGCAGTTTTAACGGATGGAGGGTATCTTTCAGCAAGTTGGGAAGTGAAAACTCCGTGTGCTCAATCGTGAATTTGCCGGACTCAATTTTAGAGAAATCCAATAAGTCATTGACGATGGTGAGTAAATGTTCAGCTGAACGCTGACCCATTTCCAAATGCTCATGCTGTTCTGGCGTTAAAGGGGAATGTAGCACCAGATGCATCATGCCAATAATCCCGTTGAGAGGGGAGCGGATCTCATGGCTCATATTGGCTAAAAATGATGATTTTAGGCGGGTGAGTTCCCAGGCTTTTTGTGAAGCTTGTTTGAGTGCAGTTTCCATAGCCTTGCGCTTTGTAATTTCCTTACATACAAACACGGCCCCAGTGAGCGAACGACCTTCTACAATAGGGCTAATGGTCAACTCTATCAAGCATGTCTGGCTAGAATCCTCTTTTTTAATGTGAGGCCAGTCGATTTCGACGGTGATAGGCTGAGTTTCTGGTGTAAGGCAAGCAATAATCTGCTGTTCACAGGCTCGTTTATTTTTGATTTGTGCGGTATTACAGAGTAGGGTGCTTAATTTCTCTGTGTCTATCCATTGGCTGATCTCATGATCTAACACGTGATGCGAAGATTGTTGAAAAAGGTTTATGGCAGCTGGATTCATAAAGGTCAAATGTTCGTCGAGATCAATACCGAAAAGAGCATCGCCTACCGACTGAAGGATGAGTTCATGTTGATGGCTGAGTCTAAGTAATGAGGCTTCGGCCTGTCTGACTTGTCTCTCAACGGTTTTATAACGAATGGCTGAAGTAATGGCTTGATACAACAAGGAACCGGTTAATTTTGATTTTGGGAGGTAATTGGCAGCCCCAGCTTTCATCATGTCAACAGCGAGTAGTTCATCCCCGTAGCCAGTTGTGATAATGACTGGTATATCAATTTCTTGCTGCTGCCATAATTGGAGAAGCTCTAAACCGTTGGCATCCGGGAGTAAGTTATCTAAAATGATACAATCGATATTTTGTTGAGCCAGGATAATCCTCCCCTGTGATGCATCTGCGGCCTCAATGATATGCCAATTGGCTACCAAAGGAGAGAGTTTTCGTTTAATTAGGGCACGATCTACAGAATCGTCATCAATGACAAGAATGTGTAATGTATCTAAATGCTTGGGTTTAAATGGAATGACTTGACTCATTGGTAATAACCCTTTGAATTGTAATTACGGGAGTATGGCTGTTTTTAAGAATTCATCTAGTATCTGAATTTGTCGGCTGAATTGACTGGGATCAAGCGGTTTCTTAAAATACCCAGCAACATTGTATTCATAAGCTTTGCGCACATCATCTGGATTATCAGAGGTGGTTAGGATAAAGGTATAAAGACTGTACCACTTGGGATGTCGCCGGATGGTAGCAAGGAATTCAAGACCTCCCAAACGGGGCATATTGAGATCGAGCAACACGACAGTCGGTTTTTGAATCGGTGTCACGTTGGTTAAATAATCAAGGGCTTCTTGTCCGTCTCGACAACAGTGTATTTGGTGGTTTTGATTCAGGTGGCGAAATACTCGCTTGAGCGCCATAATATCCACATCATCATCATCGATAATCAGAATATTCAACGCGTCGGTTGACCTTAAGCTACTCATTGTTGAATGTGCTCTTTTTTTTCATGGATAAATCGTCTTTCATTTATTTTAGTCATCTAGTTTAAAGGCCAGTCAAACTCAAAGGCAGCACCGTCTTTGTAAGTCGTATCAATTTGGATACTCCCACTGAGTTCTTCCACAATTTTTTTGACAATTGCCAGACCTACTCCCGTGCTAGTAGCATCTTCTTTGGGCTGTAAGGTTTGAAACATTTGAAATATTTTTTCGGTGGCGTTAGCTGGGATTCCTTTTCCGTTGTCAATCACTCGAAAACATAACCATTGTTTGGAGATTATCTTCCAGGAAATATCTAATACCCCCATACTGGGGTTGGGATGGTATTTGATGGCATTACTAATTAAATTAGAAAACACTTGCTGAAGTGCGATTTTGGGGGTATCAAAAATCAGCGGATCCGACGGTATTGTGATTGTAAAGCCCTCAGGGGGAGATAAAGAGTCAATCACTTCGGTCAATAATTGCTGAATGCATACCTGGGTTTTGCTTTCTTTTATTCGCCCCACCCGAGAATAAGAAAGAATCCCATTGATTAGTTGCTCCATTCGATAGACTCGGTTTTTGAGTAACGCCATTTGCTCACGGGTGCTATCCGTCAACACAGGCTCTAAGTCCTCTGCAATCCATTCGGTCAGGCTAATTATTCCCCGTAAAGGCGCTTTCAAATCGTGTGAGGTGATATAGGCAAATTGATCCAGATCGCGGTTAATTCTTTCTAAATGCTCAGTATACAGGGCTTGTTCTAAGGCACGCTCTCGTTCGGCTTCGATGTGTTTCTTTTGCGTAATGTCGTGTCGTATGGCCACAAATTGATAAGGCTTTTTTTCAGCGTCCAGAAAAGGAACAATGGTGGTATCCACCCAATAAAGACTACCGTCTTTGGCTTGGTTTTGAATTTCACCTCTCCACACAGCCCCCCCGAGGATGGTATCCCACATGTGTTTGAAAAATTCTTTTGAATGACAACCTGAATTGACAACCCGATGGGTTTTTCCTAATAGTTCATCACGGTTATAACGGGAAATATCGCAGAATTGGTCATTGACAAATGTAATGACTCCGCAGGCATCTGTGATGGCAACAATGGCTGATTGATCAAGCGCAAACTGGATGTCGTGAAGCGCCTTGGCTAAGTCTGAAACAGACTGAGGAAGTGTTTGACCCTCCACGGTGCTGTTGTGGTTTAAAAATGCCCAATTTGAATCGGTCCAATTTGAGTCACATGGTGGGTGTGTTGATGAAGCGGTGTTCACTGTTGGGTGATTGTTTTGGGAGATTGGTTGGGATGAGCTCATTTAGATGAAATCCCCTTCTATGCAAGCCTGTTGTATTCATCTTGCTGAAATTTTGTATGTGTTACTACCGTTCTTGAGAAGGGGCATCATAGTTCTTTTGTGTGGTTGTCGTTAGTCGTTCGTTATTTTTGATCGTCTAAATCATCAATGATTGTCTCCACTGAATGGAGGAGGTGGACTGTCTGTATGCTCATGTACACTCAATAGCAAGAAGACCATATGTAGGAAGCGAGTCGGGTTTTTAGCAAGCGAGTCGGGTGAGAAGGCCGAGAAGAAGGTTTCTCAAACATTCTCAGAAAATAGGTTCATAAGACAGAAGATAAAACCGGGTTGGTCGGAAACAGTTTTTGCTGGCGAAAAAGACTTTTACGAGGAGGTTGGTACACGCGTATGGTAGTCATGAACTCACAGAAACAAGATTTAACACGTAAAAAATCTCTACTGACAGCTCCTTTTCATAATCAAGCAGTATCTGTTGCCTCTTATTCGGCCGTTGCAGAGGAGATATTCTCTCTTGACGGGGATGTTTCTCAATCCATCACTCAAACTTGGACCGATCAGGCGATGAAATGCCATTTACTCAAGGGTAATTGCAATGAATGTTCGATACCCAAAGGAGGCTACTCCTTTACGTGCCAAATGGACAAAGTGGTACCGGCATTGTTGAAAGCGTTGGGCCCCCCTGAGATCGCTCGACTCAAGAAATTTAGTACCTACATGCACAATTATTGATTTTCCCCTCATATCTTTTCCCCTCATATCATTGATACCTAACCGGAAGTTGCTTCCGGTTTTTTTATTTCAACCGGAATAAAAATAGATTGCTATTGGTGAGGTTTTGGTGTATCGTGTCTTAGTCACTTTGTTGTGAGGGTTACATTTAAAGAAATTATCGAGGGAATTATCTCAAAAAATCGAGGGAACTGACACCGTCTAGTCTTGTTGTTACTGGTTTGACAATCTGGTTGAAAGACATTGATGTAATTTTCCCCTGTTGAGTGAGGTCCTTGGATAAGAAACACCTTTAACGTAGCGCTTGTTGCAAATTGTTCACAAAAGCCCTTCAGAGGTTCGCTTTTTTCTTATTATTATCATAGTATTCTGAAAAGGCCTTTGTGTGTGTGAAAAAATCAGCATTCGGCATATATATGTATTAGTCAAAGACCTTTCAAGCCATTTAGTCTGTGTGTGATTCGTTTTTTGTGATGATTCTGGAAAGACCCACTTTCAAAGATATTATAAGGATCTGATTTTGATGAGACTGTCTCGACTCCCACAATTTGGAAGCCACGTATTGATTAACCGTGGGGATCTCGTCAGAAAGTCCACTCAGGACTTGCCTGACGATGCCTCTTCAGAACAGAGAGCCCTAGCGACGGACGCCTTTACTCGAACGGTTGAAAAACCCTTTGTAGAGGCTGGATGGACTGTCGTCACCTCATCTCCTGTGTTTCCTGCGGATCACTTTTTGTATATGACAAAGCCTGAGAAACCCAAAAGTCGTTACGAGGATTCCCCGGTGCTCGATACACTGCACCAACAGGGAATTGGACACGGATACTCCCCAGAAGCGTTTGATGCAAGAAATCCGGAAACAACGCGCTCAGCCCTTTTCCCAGCCAGCGATAATCGGGTTTCCTCAACAGAGGCAGCCCAAGATGCTGCACTGGCAATGAAGCCGTACTCCACGTTGTCCAAGTTCAAGCCACCTGAGCCTCAGTTCAAGCTAACTTAATTTTTTTAAATTCAGCAGTCACTCAGGCCTTATTCAATCTGTGCCATCTGGTAGTCTTCTGCCACCAACTTATTGACCAGGTCTCTTGCGAACAAATATTACAAACGTCCTTTTTCTAATTGACAGACCCGTGCCTTTTATCTAATCTGTGACAAAAGTAATTCAAATCTGAATTGTGATTTTAACCGCTTCTCCTGTGTGATGTGTTGTTGTTCCTCTCCCAGCTCAAAATAGTCCTTTGTGTGTGTGGGACGTGTGATTTCGACAAATGAAAGCCAGCAGAAAGTACCTCGTTTTATCGCTGTTGTTGTTATCGTGTGAATTGAATGGGATGTTTCCAGTGAGGGAAAATCAGTTTTTAAACTCAAATAGCACTCCGTCAGTGGGGAGCACCGTCGTGTATTTGACAAGATTTATTTCGACCAAGTGGGAGGTAAGTTACTAATGGCACCAGTAAATATGAATGGGCAACGGCCATTGGGGCTCTTTAAAAAAGTGACAGAGCCTGTCCAGTTTGCCGCTTCGACACCAAGTACTGATACAGGATCTGCTGCTAGTAATTCAGCTGGCTCTGCGACTCCATCTGCAGCACTGTCAAGAGTCTACTTTGCCTCTTCCGTTGGGTTGGAAGGTCCTCGTTTTGGCAGTAGCGGCGGTGGTAAACAAGCTGTCGATCCAGGTATCTTGGATGCGATTAAAAACGCTCTGAAAACAGGATTCGGCATCGATACCGACGATGCCGCGGGCGTCAAAAAAGCATTTTCTCCCTCTGTGTTGGATTTTTCTAAAGATACCATCGGCTTTGCTGAGTTTGTGGACAAAGTACTGCAAAAGCCTGACTTAGCCCGTAACCCGCTGCAGTATGAGTACGATATGATCACCTCACGCGGTATCAGTAGCGTGAAGGAAGACGGGGAAAGTCTTCTGGATTACCACTTTTTCTCGAAGCCACAAGACGGCCGTCGAGCCATTGCTGGGGTTCGTGGGCCTATTGCCTTATACATGCAGACACTGCATTCGGCTGCCAGTGGTGGTAATGCTGTTAAAAGGTTAACCTCTTTGGTAGGTCCTGCAGGGGCTGCTAAGTCCACTATGATGACTGCCATTAAGCGCGGTCTCGAAAATTATTCTCAATCTGAGCAAGGCGAGTTGCTGACCTTTGCCTTTGATCTCCGCGGGTTGCCCGATTCGTTTTTTAGTGGGGAGGCCAATTTGAAGGGGAGCGAATTCTTCGTGTCTCCCACGTTGGAAAATCCCTCCATTTTGATTCCAAAGCGCGATACGTTTTATCAAGCGCTCAATGAAAAAAGAAAATTGAAAGCAAAAGAAGCTGGCAAACAACTGCCTTACGATTTACGGCCTTTTGGCGAGATGACTCCTGGTACCCAGCGGGTGTTTGACTTACTCTTAAACTACTTTGACGGTGATATCACCCAAGTCTTGAACCGGGTCAAAATCAAAAGGTACGATTTGAATGAAAAATCCGGTGTCGGTATCTCTACATACGGTGGTACTGCTGATGAGAAGACCGCCGCTGTGGATGATATCACGGGTGCCATCAACTTGCTGAAGTGGCTTAGAAGCGGTAAGGCTTCTGACCCTCTCGCCTTTGCATATGATGGGGCCCTGACGCGAGGGGTGATGTTTACCAACCTGGAAGAGTTGTACCGACTCCCCAACGACATTATGGACTCACTGTTACGGGCTTGCGAAGAGAAAGAAGTCGCTGCCAAAGGACAGCCCATGATTCCTATTTACAACCACGTCGTGGGAACTTCTAACGTCCCTAACTGGGCAAAAGTGAAAAACGATCCTCTTTTGGAAGCGCTCAGAAGCCGTACCAACTTGATTTACGTTCCTTATAACACCCGAATTACAGATGAGATTCCCATTTACAAAGAAGAATATCAGCCTAAGTTAGCCAAGCGAGGCATTCATGTCACCCCGCATACCTACTATGCCGCAGCGATGTGGGCTATCATGACCCGTTTGAATCCTGACCCCAAGATGACCCCACTTGAGAAGGCTCGCTTGTATAACAGCGAGTGGATCAAGGGGATGAATGAGCCTGATGTGATTCAGATGAAGCGCGCGATTAAGGAAGAAGCGGCTCAAGACAGTAGCAAAATGGAAGGGCTGAAAGGGATGGGTCCTCGAGCCATCCAAAACGCCTTTGATGATGCGATGTCTGATGTTCGAGTGTATAACGCTGCCACAGGCCAAGGTAGCCTCATTATTGACCCGATTTTACTACTGGAAACCATTAAAAACCGTTTTTCTAAAGCAGATACCGTTGAAGCACTCACCAAAGAGCAACGTGCCCAATACATTGGCATGATTGAAGATGTCAAAAAGCACGTTGTGGGTTTGATTAAACGGGATGTCCGCGAAGCGATGACTGGCAGTACAGATGACAAGTTGCAGGTCCTGCAACAATACATCACCAATGTGAATGCTTGGAATGCCGAGAATTCGTCTTCAGGTGGTGGGTGGTCATCCGGGCGGGGTTCACGCTTTGGCAAGCCTGGTTATGATGAAAGCTTTATGCGTAGCGTAGAAGCCGCCGCTGGTGTTTCAGAATCTGCAGCCAAGGGCTACCGTAATGAATTTCTCGGAAAATTGGGCCGGATGATTAACGAAGGCATTCTTCCCAGCAATTATGAGCTTGATCCAAGAACCAACGCCCCTAAGCAGGATGCTGAAGGTAAGCAACTGCCTCCCAAAGTGGATTACACCAAACTGTTGGAAGAAGATCGAGCGATCAGTAAGGCCATTGGAAAGTTACTGGCTGAGAAAAATGGAGCAAAATCTCTGCCTTCCTTATCATCGACTGTTAAGAAAACGCCAGAACAAGAAGAACTGGTCACGTCTACTAAACGTCGTCTGATCAAAGAATTTGGTTACAACGAGACTTCTGCGGATTGGGCCTTGGATATTGCCCGCGCCGATAACGTGGAATACAAAAGCATTCCAGAAGTTGAGTAATTAATTTCTTGGGTTGTCACGGCCCGGCATTCGTTTTAGCCGATTTGAATGTCTGTTAAGAGCTGGGCCTTATTCCCTTCTTCCTTTCACTCCTGAGTCACATTCAATTGAATCAATTACTTTTTAGATGAATTACATTTTGGAGTTCCTGCTTTTATGACCCCAGTGGCGGTGACGCCTTATAGCCAAATAGACCCGAGCGTTGTCCAGAGGAAGCCGGCTCAAAAAAACATCCCTGCTGAATCCTCAGCTGGTTCTGCTTTTTCCCGGATTGCCGATGTCAAGGGCTTAAGTGCCAGTCACTTTGGACTGTTTTTCGCAGGCTCTGGCACACAACCCACGACTGCAGAAACTTCATGGACAGCCGCCTCTGTGGCCGCAGAACCTGTAAATACTTGGACTCCCCAGCGTGTTTTGGATGTCCCACAAGAGCTGTGGACTCCAGAGCAAATACTGAGTTTGCCTGGAAAAGTGTGGACACAACAACCCAGCCCCCCAATGGAAGATAAAGTTCGCCTGGTGGGGCCCAATAGTTATCCAACCTATTACTATTGGCAAGAAAAAATCTTGACGATGGCCAAAGAACTGGGACTGGATCCCTATCAAACCAATTTTTATGTGGCCTCGATGAATAAGCTCGCTTCCATCATTGGTAGAGTCGGCATGCCTGCTGAAGTACCTCACTGGTCTTTTGGGAAAGATACGCTGAATCAATTTAACCGGGATCATTATGGTATGGGTCGGGTGTATGAGTTGGTGATCAACTCAGATCCCTGCTATGCTTATCTTTTGGAGAATAATAACGTCCCTGTCAATCAATTGGTGATTGCACACGTCTATGGGCATAACCACTTTTTCCGTCATAATCCTGCATTTGCTGATACAAACCGGCAAATGCCTGAGCGGATGGTTCGTTTTTCGGAATATATTAATGGGCTGATGACCAATGGTCGCTCTCCAGGACAAGAAGAAGTGGAGAAGTATCTCGATAAACTGTTCTCTCTTGAACAATTTGTGGATCACGCGGTGAGTAAACCACGCGCCTTAAACCCTGTTGAACTGACTGAACGCACGAAAACAGAGAAATTCAGTTTGCCAGAGGACTTTGGTAAAAGGCCTACCGGAAGTTTGCCCCCACATATGTCCGAGATGCTGGATCCCGAAGCGGATCAGGCCAAACGCCGCAGTGAGGCTGAGCAGCAGTGGAAAGACGAAATGGGAAAAACCCCTCTGCGACCAGATGATGATGTGTTGGCGTATGTGATTGAAAATTCACGGGCCATGCAGCCTTGGCAGCGGGATTTGGCTTCCAACTTCCGTGAGCGAATTTATTACTTCCAGCCGCAAAAGAAGACCAAGATTATGAACGAAGGGTTTGCCACCATCGTTCATAAGACTCTGATTGAAGACCCCAGAATGGAGAACTTAGGTGCCACTCACGAACTGGCCTTACTCAATGCCGGGGTGATGGCTGCTGGCCGAAGTTTTAACCCCTACTTGCTGGGTTACACCATCTTCAAAGAGATTAAAGACAAGTACGATAAAGGCCAACACGGGCCTAAGTGGGAGTCCATTAAAGACCCTGTTGAAAAGGCCGCCTATGACGATCACTCTATGAAGGGTTGGGAAAAGGTTCTCGAAGTGGTCCGAACCTGCCCCAGTGACGTGGAATTTTTACGCAATTATGTGACCAAAGATACCTTGGCGCAGTTGTACCGGATGGCACCCGATCCCAAACCAGACCCCGAAAATCCAGATGCTGAGCCCCCGCCAAAGCCTGTCATTAACGATGCGATGGTGGAAAAATACACGGGTCGCTTAATCTCGATGCTTGTCAACGGCGGTGAGCCGGTAACCCGTGTTCTAGACGGAAACTACCGTGGTCGCGGTGAACTGCTCCTGGAGCACACGCATGAGTTTGACCTACACCCCGAAGATACGGCCCATGTGGGTGAGAACCTTCAAAATCTTTGGGGTCAAGCGGTCCATCTCAATTCTGCTTCTACTAAGCTAGCGGCTGGCTTGTTTTCATTTATGTTGAAGGTGGCTGATACCTTTAAAGTACCACTTCCTGATGAACTAGGGTATGCACTTAGCCAAAAACAAGCTGATGCCGTCACTGATCCTGCCCTAAGGCCCCAATGGGATGAGTTCTGGGATAACTTTGATACACAAGTCGGCAAGAGGAGCAATTTAACCCCGCAATTCAAACAATTGCTCGACGTGTTCAGAGGCATGCGAAAAATGGGCATGACCAAGGTGCCTGTCCGGTGGTCCTTTGTGCCCAAGGATAACGGCGAAGTCCGAGTGGAGCAATCCCTGTTGAATGCCCAAGGTGAACCCGTTATTCCACTTGAAACTTACACCAAAATAATGTCTTCCCGTGACGGTGTTGCACTGACAAAGTAACAAAATAGAAAGTCATATTTCCACAGAATGAACATTAATCCGTTTAATCCAATCAAACATCATCGCTTACCAGCGGTTAA
>CAZZIY010000009.1:0-19464 GCA_964654525.1 uncultured Vampirovibrionales bacterium
CTCAGCGGGTGACCCAGCCAATCGGACGGCATTAAAATCCGCCGTAGATCAGGGTGTCCCGTGTATTCAATCCCGTAAAGATCGTAAGATTCACGCGCATGCCAATTGGCCGCAGGCCATATCGGAGTCACACTAGGTGTCCGATTATTACTATCTGCATTTACCTTGAGAGTCAAAGATTGCTTGCTGGTGGTTGAATACAGGGAGTAAACAGACTGAAGATACTCTTTCCAGTCCACACCAGCCACAAACACCAAAAGATCAAAGCCAGCGGTATCGCGAAAATACTGCGCGGCCTGCAACAGTTGAGACGGCTCCAGCTGAATCATCTCTGTTCCACGGGCATCGAGACCCAGAGGAACACCAAATCCTAGGGCCTTTTGCAACCCCTGACCGTTTACACCAGGCTCGATCGCCTTAACTTCAGCCTCAGGCTGGTTTTTTGCTTCTTCGCTCATCGCGGGTCTTCACATTTCCTCTGACTAACTTACCCTGATCCCTGAGAGCCTCATCGCTGTATCCATGGGCCTGCACACCCCAGCGAATAAACTCTTCATAGCCTTCTTTCGGCAACAATACTTCCCCAGGGCCTAGAACCACTCGAGGCTGGTGCGCAGCCGCTCGAGACCGCCGATCTCGGATTGACTCCATCCGAATTTTCTTTTGCAGCTGAATCAAGGCGTCGAGCAGAGACTCTGGGCGGGGCGGGCATCCTGGAACATAGACATCCACAGGAATCAATCTATCTACACCACGAACTACAGAGTAGGAATCATTCTCGTACATACCGCCGGTCACTGTACAAGCCCCCATTGCAATCACGTATTTTGGCTCAGGCATCTGCTCGTAAAGCTTCACTAGGGCTGGTGCCATTTTATGGGTAATCGTCCCAGCCGTAATAATCAGGTCAGACTGACGGGGTGTAGCGCGAAACACTTCAGACCCGAAACGAGAAATATCAAAGGAAGATGCACTGGTCGACATCATCTCAATACCACAGCAAGAGGTAGCAAATGTAAGCGGCCACACGGAGTTAGACCGCGCCCAGTTGTAAACCGTGTCAATCGTGGTCACCAAAACACCATTGCTTTCCAGCAAATCCTGGAGAGAGGTGAGAAATTTATTGGTTTCCATCTGAAGGCGTCCTTCTTAATGAATCACTACTGCTCAAAGAACACTATTGCCAGCGCAATGCGCCTTTTCTCCAAGCATACACCAAGCCAAGCAACAAAATACCGATAAACAAAAACATTTCAACGAGGCCAAACAAGCCCAATTTGCCGTAAGCCATCGCCCACGGGAACAAGAAAACGGTTTCAATATCAAACAGGATAAACAACAGGGCATAGAGATAAAATTTCACATCGAACTGGATTCGTGCATCGCCAAAAGGGGTCATTCCAGATTCGTAGGCCGTATACTTAAGCGTTGTTGGTGATTTAATCTGAACCACTTGGGCAAGCGCCATCAACACAAAGGGCATTGAGGCCGCAAAGACGATGAGCAGAAAAATCAGGGGGAACCATCCGAGGTACATAGAAGACCCTTTTTATTGAAGACCCATTTTATTTTAATTCTTACAGGATTGAATGCCTGTAAGGCTTCTCTCAAGGGGCAAGCGATTTGCTTGGAAAAAGTTTCGCTTGTTCAAAACAGAATCAGAATTAACACTATTAAATGCCAAACTGCCCAGAAGGTCAATTCAGGTCGGTCCGGTCAACAGTCCGCTGAGCTTGGTTTAAAATAAATAGCAAAGACGCCTCAAAAAAAACACTGCCCCGCTAAAACTTAGCCAAACCTCTCTTATTGAAAGCACTTAGCCCCGTGATATTTCTTATTCGCTCTACCCTGCCTACTGTATCCCAATGGCTCTTCGCTGTGACAATTACAGGACTTACTGTGTGTAGCAGTTCCCCTGTCTACTCCCAGGATACAGGAGTACCTGGCCCTTTAGAAAGCCCTGCTTTTGAAGCTCCCCTTGCCAAAGCCAATACCGCTCTCAAAAAAGGCCGTGGCAAGACTGCCCAAGCAATTTACCAAGCCTATCTCAAACAAAACCCTCGCTCTGTCGATGCGCTGGTTGGGCTTTCTCATATCGCTGCCCAACTCGATGACTTTGATACTGCCAAACAGTATCTAGACAAAGCACTGGCAGTCGCCCCTATGCGGGGAGATCTCGTTGCTGAACTAGCCCATCTCTACCACCTGTGGAGCAAAAACCCCTTTCACCCGAACCCTACTTTGGAAAGACATATTCAAGACCTCTTCACTCAAGCGCTTCCCCTAGCCCCTGAGAGCCCTATAACACTGACCTATTGGGCGCTTTGGCAACTAGAGCAAGACGACCGAGTCTCTGCTGAGCGTAATTTAAACAAAGCTCTCGCTATCAACCCTAAATTTGTGCCTGCCTTGCAAGGACTCACCCAGTTCTATATCGCCGTAAAAGACTATCCCAGGGCTAAAGATAGCATTTTACAAGCCGTCGAGCTTGATGGAGAGAATACAGAAAGTTATTTTCTGCTCTCCAAGCTGTTGGGAATTGCCGATCAGCTTGATAAGGCCTTGTATTATGCCAAAGAGTCTGAGAATAGAGATTATGGACGCAGCCCAGTACGAGACCAGTGGATTGCTTCACTTTATGAAAAGATGGGACAGCTTTCTGAGGCAATTACCTATTACGACAAGCTGAACCAAAGCTTTCCTGATAACACCCCCATTGTGCTCAAACTTGCCACACTTTACGAGCGAAGCAATCAGGATGACAAGAGCATTGCCTTTTACCGTAAGGCCGCCTCACAACGACCTGAAATACTTACCGCCATGGTCGATTCTGCCTGGGATTTTCTCCGCAGTGAAGATACGCCAAGAGCCCTACCACAATTACGACGCGCACTAAGAATACAAAGCGATTTACCCGATGCGCTTCACGGCCTGGCCACCGCACACTATCTGGCAGCGTTTAATCAAACGCTCAATACCAAAGAGTGCACCATTGACCAACAGATTTTTGATGTAGCCACCGGGAATAACAGTAATTTAGACCCGTTACTGGCGATGGACCGGATCAAACTCTCACTGGCCCGTGGGCCCAAGACGCCCACCATTATGGAAGCACTCACTTCGCTGAGTGAGAGCAAAAACGATTTGGCTGCCGGAGAAGCTCTGTTTTTGTTAGGGAAGTTTCCCCAAGCCCTTCAGAGACTAGACGCGGTAGACGGCGAGACCCCAAAAGGCTATCTGAGGATTGGAGACCGTCTTCTGCTGGATCAAGAGCTAGTCTCATCGCAAGCGATGTATCAACGAGGCTATCAACTGGGGCATTTGGCGCCCCTCCAGAGCGGTCTCAAGCAAATTCAACGAAAAGTTACGCTCGCCAACACCCGCGTCCAAGAAGGAAATCAACTGTTCTCGAACAAGCAATTTCAGTCCGCACTGGAGAAATACCAGCAAGCCCAGCAAATATATGCTCAGTGGGATATTCCCTCGATTCGTATTGGGGACACCTATGAACAGCTCAAGCAAAAAGCCAATGCCTTCTATGCCTATCAGCAGGCCACTATTTTGAATCCTCGTCTTCTAGAAGCGGAAAGCTTTGCCAAACGGTTCCAAAAACTCGAAAAAATAGCCCGTAAAGAGCAAGAAAAAAGCCTCAAAGCCCTTGCTAAACAGCAAGAAGAAGACGTCCAAGAGAAAGGTACGTCCAGTTCACTCAGTCCTAACTGACGGAACTCAGTGCTTGTATCAGCGCTTGTCTTTGACTGCAGGGATCACCAAAACATGCTTTCCCCCTGTAATATCGGGTTTACCCGGAATAATTGTAGGTTTTATCGTTGTTTTTTGTTTTAAATCTTCCAAGGGGCTTGTGTTGGCAGGGGACGGCAACGCGCTGCCGCCCGATTGAATAATGGTAGGTTGCTCTCCAGGATTTAAAACGGCCTTATCAAGGCGGATATAGGGCTTGTGTTTTAAGACAGGCTGTTCATTGGCTTTTTGAACATTGGGGTCTGACTTGTTGCCCACCATCTTGCTAAGGACAATAATGTCAATACGCCGGTTTTTTTGGCGTCCCTCAAGGGTCTCATTGGTTTCTAGCGGGCGACTATCTCCATACCCAGTAGCGGTCATTGTTTCTGGAGAAAAGGAATGCCGTTTAATAAAAAAACGAACCACACTGCAGGCCCTTGCAGTGGAAAGTTCCCAGTTAGAGGGATAAATCGCGGTAAAAATTGGCAGATTATCTGTGTGTCCTTCGACTTGAATTATATGGTTCCCCGAGAAACGCTCCAGGCGACTGGCAATTTTATCCAAGGGATTAATCGCTTGCGGTTTAATTGCGGCACTGCCTGAATTAAAGAGCAGACTGCTGTCAATGCTGACCTTAATACCCCGTTCTTGGACAGAGACTTCCACGCCCCCACTTGGGCCGTCTTCCTTATCGCCTGCCTTGCCAGAACCCGGTTTATGGTCTTCGCCATCAATACTTTCTGGCTTCTGTGTTTTTTGCTGTGCATTTTGGTCGATGGCCTGATTAATCTCTTGAGCCTCTTGTTTGAGCTCTTTCAGGGATTTATCAACGTCTTTTAACTCACCAGGCATATACGTCATGCTCTCGTAGGACATCACCCCTTTGCCCTTCCCTTTTTCTGAGGCGATAGGATTGGGATTATCTGCTGGAGGCGATTTTCCCTGCAAAATAGACTTAATCCCGTGCATTAAGCTCTGTTCTTCAAAGCCTTGGCTAATGGCTTCTGCCACGTTCTGCATTTTAGCCAGATCAGAACTGGCAATGGCATACAGCGCGGTAAATGTGGCAAACAGCAGCGTGATAAAGTCCGCATAGGAAACCAGCCAGCGTTCGAGATTTTCATGTTCTGGGTGTTTGTGCTTTTTCCCCATGAGGGCATCCTGTCTAAAAGGGGATAATTATTCTGCCACTTCCGCTTGCGCTTCTTTGGCATCTTTGCCACTGAGGAAGACCTTCAGCTTTTCACGAATAAAGTTGGGGCTTTCCCCAGCCTGAATGGACAGAATCCCTTCAATCATCATCTCTCGAGCCAAGATGGAACCCTTGCCTTTAAATTTGATTTTGTTGGCAAGCGGCAGAGCGATCAGGTTGGCAAAGCCCACCCCATACACCGTGGCAACGAAGGCAACGGCGATACCAGAACCCAGTTTGGCTGGATCATTCAGGTTTTCCATAACGTGAATGAGACCCAAAACAGCACCCAAGATGCCCACCGTTGGAGAAAAACCACCGGCCGACTCAAATACTTTAGCACTATGGCCAATTTCTTCCTCAAACATTCTCAATTCGGTTTCTAACAGGTCTCGAAGGAGATCCGGATCAGTTCCGTCAGTCATCAACTCCAAGCCCTTTTTTAAAAACGGGTCACTCAAGTCGCGGATATCGCCTTGAAGGGCCAAAATCCCTTCTTTCCTGGCTTTTAGCGCCAAGTTAACCAGAGACTCAATAATCTCTTTCATATTTTCTTTGGGAGGCAAAAACACACCGGGTAGGTATTTTACGCAGTCTGAAAGCTCGTTCCCCGGGTGACTGAGAAGCACAGCTCCTGCGGTACCACCCATTACGATAATGAAGGCTGTGGGTTGGACAATTGCACCAAGACCCAACCCTTCTAAAAGAGCCCCTCCTAGGACTGCAAAAAGCCCCAGGGCAGCTCCAATAAGCGAAAATATATCCAAGGAAATTTAGCTCTCTCAATTAATCACGACGGAGTGGTCAGTGCCTCCCATTATATCGTGATAACACCTGTAGCAGGTATATTAATAAATAAAGTGGCGCAAAACATAACGCCACCCTTCCATCCAGAAAGTGTTTTGGCGATTACTTGAGCGCTGGGCAATTCGATTTGCTTCGAGCTTGCCAGCCTCTAGCTTGCCAGAATGATTTCGGCGCAGACAGCCCGAACACTCAGAGCATCCCCCCACAAAATCTTCAATCACTCTCGATTTGGACTCAGACTCAAACCCGTATTGGCCACAAAAGTAGAGGGCCAGTGCTTTTGTGTGACATTGGCTATCTAGTATCCAGTGCCGCACAGCCTGAAGTCTATTTTGCACCTCTGACAATCGATCTTTCTGCTTAGACAGCCGAAACAACCACATATTCTGGACGCGCTGAAAATCTTCTCTACTATGAAAGATAAACAGATTGTCCCAGGCAGAACGCTCTGGCTGGTAAGCCCAGACACCTATCTGCCAAAGGCTTTGGGGGGTATCCCAAAAAATCAAGTTTCGCGATTGAAATCCAGCAATGGATTTTGAAAACATTTCTGAGTAAAATGAGTGCGACTGAGGTAGTTGGGGGCCTGATACCACGACACAAGGCCCTCCTTGATTCAGACATGCGTCTAACTGAGACTCGGACAACAGTTCTGTTGACTCATTTTCACCAGTATTCAGGCGAATCACGCTCGCTTTTGTGCGATCCTGTCCTTTAAAACAGTCTTGTTCTTCGAGCCAGTCAGCCAACATCGAGGCCCGCTTTCTGGAAGAGGCTAGCAAAACAAAACAAGACTGATTGCCATCCGATAAAAGTTGATTTAATTGAGCTTTTTTGGCTTGCTCACTGGTAAACCCCAGAACCTGTGGGCAGGTCCACAAAGACAGTCTGAACTCACTTGGCCTGCTGACAGGCAAATGGAACGTGGCTCTCAAGCTCTCTGCCACTTCAGCCGGAAGGGGAGGGGTCAACAGCAAGATTGGCGGTAAGGTTTTTAGACTCCCAAGCACCTCCATCAGACTTTTTTGCAGACTTTTTTGAATATTGCTTTCCTGGTCACTTACCACCAAATCATAGACGGTTAGTGGAGATTGGGGGACCAACAAATGGGCATCTTCAATGACGAGCTTAGCCACAGCCCCACGGGCGAGCACATGGGCCAAAAAGTCGACAAATTGGATGGATTTAAATTTCTGAAATGTTGTTAATACAAGTGTTCGACCGCTTTGCCTTGTTTGCCTCGATTGATTCTCTTGCAGCCTCTGTAATAAAGCCCTTTCTTGATGTGGCGGCTGACGCCCGTCGAGGCTAAATACCTGAATTGACTGAAAGTGTTCAGCGTTATCTCCCCTCTCTGTATAACGAGAGAGGGTCGCCAGACGTTGCTGAACCGCCAATCGATCGGGGCATAGAACAATAAAAATATTCTCGTGCTGATGACCCTCTGACTGACTATTGTGTGAACCTGCCCGAACCCCTACGCCCAATGGCAGCATTACAGATAGCAGGTATTGAGACAAATACGATTCAACCTGCGGGACCACCACCCAGTCTATACTGTCATGTGCCGACATAGCCATGTTTTCACCTATTTTTTCTCGCATTTTTTGCTGGGTTCGTTTCCCCCTTATTTTAAGTCAATTTTATTTGAGCCCCTTTTTGTCTCTAAGACGGCCTGATTTGGGCGTGTTACCCTATAACTCTCATGAGCAGAAAGAATCCATTAACCAACCATCTCCTCAAACAGCCTTTGTTGATTCCTGGGGATAAATCGATCAGCCACAGGGTGCTGATGGTGGCCAGCCTGTTGCAAAAACCCAGCGAGATAGACGGGCTACTGGACAGTGCTGATGTGATGGCCACTATCGACTGCCTAGAAAATTTGGGGATAACAATAGAAGCGACCTCTCAAGGGAATAATCATAAATTGAGCCCCCTTATCAAGCCTGAGCAGAATACCCGCCTTCAGTCTGGGGAAACGCTGGTCTTAAACGCCCAAAATTCAGGAACCACCATGAGGCTTCTCTCGGGCCTGCTTTGCTCAGACGTCTTAAGCAAACACAGT
This sequence comes from uncultured Vampirovibrionales bacterium, assembly GCA_964654525.1. Taxonomy (GTDB): domain Bacteria; phylum Cyanobacteriota; class Vampirovibrionia; order Vampirovibrionales; family Vampirovibrionaceae; genus JAIEMW01. The sequence goes on from CAZZIY010000009.1 coordinate 7,809, forward strand.
CAAAAAATTTACTTTACCGGCGATGACTCTCTGCAAACCCGTCCGATGGAAAGAATTATCACCCCACTCAGTCAAATGGGGGCCCGTATCACAGGGACTCAGTCTGAATCTTCCCCTGGAAAAATCACAGCCCCCCTTACCATACAGCCAGCGCTTTCTAGTGCCCTTACTACAATCAATTACTCCCTGCCTCTCCCTTCAGCACAAGTCAAATCAGCACTCATTTTTGCTGGGCTGTTTTCTGGACTATCTTATGGAAAAAACCCAACCGTGATCACAGAACCAACCCAGAGCCGCGACCATACAGAGAGACTCTTGTGCGCTCTTGGTGCCCCGCTTACAGTCAGTACAGATAAAAAAACCATTGCGGTATCGCCCAGTCAACACTGGCGAAGTCGAGCCCCCAATCAGCATTTCCGAATCCCAGGAGATCCCTCTTCGGCCAGTTTCTGGCTCACAGCATCAGCCTGTATTCCTGGTAGTGATTTAACCATTGATGGCATTGGGCTTAATCCAACAAGAATGGGTTTTTTAGACGTGCTGCAAGCTTGGGGTGCCCGATGCACAGTAACCCAAACCGACGACTATCACGGCGAACCTGTCGGCAGTATTCGGGTACAGGCTGATTTACTGGAGACATCAAACACGACAATAACCCGTATTTCCAGTCTGAGTATCGCAAGCTTGATTGATGAACTTCCTGTGCTGATTGCCGCTGCAGTGACCAGGCCAAATGCCTTTGAGCTAGAAGGTGCCGCAGAACTTAGGGTAAAGGAATCAGACCGGATTCACGTTTTGTGTAACGCCTTGAGACAACTGGGTTACCCAGTGATTGAGCGACCCGATGGGGTGCAAATAAATGCCAATCTCTCAGCTTCCGTTTCGCTCAGCCCTCGTTCAGCCGCCAAATCCTCTCAGCTGTTAAAAACCGGGGGTGATCATCGTATTGTAATGGCTCTGGCCGTGTTAAACCTGATTGTAGACCCTGAAAACATCTGGCCACTTGAAACACCAGAGTCTGTGGCTGTTTCCTACCCAACCTTTTGGCGCACCTGGCAACAATTACAAGTGTTACGGCTGGGCTAAAATTCGACTTGCGATAAAATAAGGCTGCTATGTTTAAAGACACGAATTTTGCCAAACTGACCACGGCAAACTTGGGCCTATTCAACCAATGTTTCCACCGCTTAGTGGCCTGGTCTTACTATGTGGGCTTTTTTTTCAAAAACCAAATCCAAATCACGGGTAAAAACAACCTCCCGCCCAGGTCATTGGGCTCCTATATTGTGGCAGCGACCCATAGTTCCACACTCGACCCGCCTATCGTTTCGTCTGCCACGGGCCGTCCCGTTGCTTATATGTCTAAAAAAGAGCTTTTCACCCCCTGGATCAAAGGCATGGGCTACCGACTCGTTGGGGCATTTTCTGTGAATAGGGACAAGCTGGAGATGGCCACCATCCGAACGTCTAAAGTGGTATTAGAATCGGGAGATTGGCTACTGGGCATCTTCCCTGAAGGCACACGTTCCAAAGACGGACAGGTGCATCAGCCCAAAAAGGGGGTGGCTTTCCTGGCAAAAACGTGTAATAAGCCTATTCTCCCGGTAGGTATATCCTGGATTCCCAGAGAAAATAAGAAACACCCCCAATTGGTGGTTCAAATTGGAGAACTCATTCCTGTTTCTCCCGACAGCGATTTAGAAGCGCTCACTCAGCTGGTGCAAGAGCGCCTAAATACCTTGCAAATTCAGGCTGAAAGCACATAGCCGGACGCCTAAAATTTCATTTCGTGACAAGCGATCCCATGGCCCCAGCAAACACCTATTCAAGAAAATTGGCCCGCAACAAAATGGACTCAGTGGTTTTTATAATCCAGACAGCCGAGTAGAAATTTTCGTTGCCGTAACACACCGACTCAATGACAGGAGCCACCGTGGGCGTATCAGGCCTCCCTCAAAATATCCCCCCGCAAGCCATTTCTGGTCAACAGGCTGCAGCCGCAACCTATAAACCTGTCGTTCAATCCGGTGTCTCTGGGGTTAAAGTCTTTGATCAATTTGAGCAGCGTCGACTAAAACCCGCCGTGATTGAAGAGACTCCCGGTGAGCGGCTCAAAATGCTTTTATTCCATCCGTTTTCGACTCGACGATTATCCCGTTTTCTGGCCATTGGCACACAAGACAGTAAAGAAACCTTATTTCAACGGCTCAAAATGTTTCATGCCGTGTCAAAAAGTCTCACCCTCGAAGGTCGTCGCCACCTCCATACGCTCTTAAAATCTGGCGCACTTACCAATCTCAGTACAGAGACGGGCCATTCTACGCTGTATTATCTGTATGCGCTCATCACCACCCCACGTGCCAGAGGGTTTGACCCGGACACCACACTCAATGATCTCGTCCGGATTCTCAACAAACCCTACACCATCACCCAAAAATTTGGCACGCTGAGCGAAAAGGCCGCCAAAGATATCCTGGCCACTCGCAATAACCACAGCTTGCTCAACCGGGCCAACGAGTTTGCTCCCTCGCAACCCATCTCCTGGAATGACTTAAACGTCAATAACAGCGCCACCTGTGTGGCCTCCAGTGTGATGTACTATATGGCCGATAAAAACCCCGCTGAACTCAGCAGACAGCTTGTTGAGCTGACCAGTCCCATGCGGGCATTTTTTGAAGCCAGTACCTTCCACGAGATTTCACCTCACGATCCAGGGCAGGCAGAGACCGTCCTTAAAGAGAATCAAATTAAATACACCCTGACTGGTCCAGACACGGTACAAATAAAAGTGGATCTTCCCACAGCAGGCTACATTAGGGCCATCAGCGCCAATAAAGCCAGAAATACCCGTACTGGTATTGAAACAGCCTATCAATCCGCGCTCACTTTTTTGGTGACGCGTCGAACCTACGACCCTGCAACAGACTTTAGGGACGCCAACAACCCCAGCATTCAGAGTAAAGGTCTCACAGAACCAGAAAAAACCTTGATGGAATCCATCATTAAGGACAACGGCGGGGTTATTTCGGTCACCTATCAAGTGGTTGCCGGAAAAGCCAATCCAAAACCAGAAGAAGAAGGTCAGTCCTATCTCTATGGTTACACCCGTACCTTTGAACAAACCACCTCTGATCTGATTAACGCCCTAAAAATGGGCGAATTTGTGATTATCGGCATTACAGAAACCGATGCTTCAGGGCAAATCATTGGCGGGCATGAAATCACCGTGACCAGTGCTTTTGTGGATAAAAAAGACGGTGAAGTCAAATTTGTTGTGGTAGACAGTGATGATAATATCCCTGAACCTGTGATTCGCTCGGCCAGAGAATTGATTCCTCGGATTCATCATGCGGGGATGCCGTACAAATTGGCCGACCAAATCAACACTGAAATTGAACAGATTCCCGGATACTTCACCCCAACTGATGAAGACAGAACCCACTTTGCCCCCTTACAACAGAGCAAAGACCCTCTGCCTGCTGATGCTTTTACGCCGGTGGCAACTCATGAAAGTGAGTCTAACAGACAAGCCGAGACTGCCAATTATCCTTTACCACTCCCTATTGGGCAAACTTACCCAAGGCAAGCCGTTTATTGGACTCAGGCCTACTACCCACCAGCTTTTTATCCAAGCTATTCTCAAGTCTATCCTCAGGCCTACCCCCAGGGGTACTATCCACTCCGGCAAGCTGCTGCTTAAAGCGAATTTTAAAGGTGTTGTTTATTTCAGCCCCGGGCCTAAAGCACCAGGCCGCTGGATAAAGCTGTTCTGATCCAGAAAAAACCGGGAATCTCTTGCCCCGTTGGGGTCAACCAATTCCTTTTTACGGGCATCCCCTGAGGTTTCAGCATCCACAACGGTTCCCAATTGCTGCAAAGCATTACTGGGAAGTCCGGGCAGTGAGGGGATTACATTGGCCCCGCGTTTGGGATCCACCGCTTTGGCAATGGAAATTTTATTGTCAGTCGCTCTTCGACCTGTGGCATCAACCCACTCCATCCGCTTGAGATCTGAATAATCCGGATTCTGCCAGGTAATGGCATCAATGTAGACGTCCCTTCCTATCAGATCATCTTCATTGGGCACAGGCACTTGTAGCTGCAAGACGCCGTTCTCAGGAATCGTCCCTTCCAGTGCTTGATGTTCTTCACTGACCTGAAGAACTTGACCGTCCGGGGAACGAAACCCACTGTTGCCTGGAGAAAGATACAGCCTAACTTGACTCCCTGCTGCGGCACGAACCACAATACGGTTATCGACACCGATTAACAGACGAGAAGGGAGATAGAGTGTTGGTTTTTCCTGAATCAACTGACTCAGTCGACTGCGACGTACTTCACCCCATGCCTTTGGCTGAAGTGTGTCTGGCAGGAGCAGAAAGCAACTGGCCAGAAGCAACAACACGGTGATAGACCTCTGGACAAACCCGTTCATTACCATGGATAACCTTTCCTCTAAGTGCTCCTATCCTACTGGAACTGAGGTCGAGAATAAAGGGTTCTATTTCCTCCGTAATGCCTTCGTGTTTAAATACATCTGGTTTAATCTAGGGATTTTTACGATGGAAATGCTCAAACTCGCGCTACAGATTCTGCAGGGAACCTCTGCGGTTGTGTTTATCGTGCTGGTCCTCTTACACTCTCCCAAAAGTGACGGCATGGGCGGGATAGGCGGTGCCGCACAGCTTTTTTCCAGCCAAAAAGGGGCTGAAACTGCTCTCAACAAAGTAACCACTCAGGTTGCCATTGTCTTTTTCATCGTCTCCTTTGTGCTGGGGTATTATTTCTAGCTCATCAAAATTTTTTGAATCTTTAAAATTTTTTTGAATCTCTCTTTTTTGAATGAAAAAACCCTGGCCAAGAGTATTAGCCAGGGTTTTTATTATTGTAAGAACTTATTTTAGGGCGTCCTTATCTGAGGTTCCAATAGCATCCACTGAGACAAAGACAGTATCCGCCAGCTTATAGAACAGAGCCGTGGGGCGCTCAATATTGTACTTTTGAAGTTCTACAGGGAAAGTAGCTTTCACCCGAATCAAATCGCCTGAGCTGAAACGGTGATGAGTAGACTCAGATTCTGGTAAATTGGTCACCTTCACCACAATGGATTTGGGCTGTGTTTTTCCGTGAACAGTAAACTGTCCGTTTGCCGTCACCGTGATAACCTGACCAGCTTTAAAAGGAGGTTTTTTGTCTAACTTCACGCTGCTGGCTTTGAAAATGGCCTTTGGGTATTTATCTGTTTGGAGAAAATTTTCTCTTAAATGCTGATTGCGAAGGGGGATGCCGGTATCAATGCTGTTAAGATCCACATCAAAGGAAACCGTAAAGGGATGTTTTGCATCGAACTGGAAGCTGGAATCTAAGCAAACTTTGCCTTTGATTTGATTCGTATGTCCTGTAACCACTTCAACTGGTGCATCGGATGTGAAAGAGACGGTATCCCGGTTTGAGGGATCGTCAATATAGTAGCAACGCTCAGCAGCATAAGAAGGCTGAACTGCATTCACCAAGACTGCAAGCCCCACAAGTGAGAAGGCGGCACAGATAGATTTTTTAAATTTTTGAGAGAGAGGAAAACGCATAACGAGCATGACTCCTTTTGATTTTAGACAACGAATAGACTAGACAAGTTAATGACGAGAAAAACATTACCCCGAGGCAGAACCTACTGGACGAGAGCCTACCAAAATATGTTCCTGAATGCATAGATTAAAAAAGCGCTGAGCTTCAGTTAATAGTGTATCCTGCGGAATAGAGGCAAGCGGTGGGTAGGTTTGTTTTAGTGAAAGTAGCCCAGAGAGATAGCTGGGGGCTTTTTCTAAGTCTTTGTGCTCAAGTGTTGCATTTGGCGTTAACCAAATACCCACAAGAGCTGCTGTCATTGGATTCAACTGAAAAAACCGTGCCTGTTCAGATTCAGGGTCTCTGTAGATCAGCAGTTCAAGCGGCTGCTTTGTCTGATAATCAATATCTTCTGGTTTAACCGCTGCGGCAGTATTGAGACCTTGTCCAGCCTCTTCATTGTGACCCTCACCGTCACAGTCATCGTCACAAGTCTCAGTATCCATGTCTAGCTCTAACTGTTCGATAATGGATAAAATAGGGTATTTAAACCGCGTAAAATGCATCACGGGATTCCACACAGGCACCCAGTCTCCAAAACAATCTGTACTGGAAGGCACACCAGGTTCAGTCTGGAGAGGAACAACAGGATCGGGTGCGTTTAAAACATCCACTTCCAGCCATTCATAACGAGCAAGCTCACTGAGATACGGGCACTGCTCCCAGATGGGCTTCAACGACTCTGGCAAGCGCTCTGGGGTCTGCAAAAATTCGGGAAAGCCAGCCACTGAGCGAAACAATTGAAATGAGGGATTGGGATAATCCCGTCGGTATTTTTCTGCAAGCTCAAACCAGGCGGAACCCAACAATTTTTGGGTGAAGGGAAACATCCCCTCCATGGTGTCCTGGACACTGTTGAGAATCAGTTCTTCGTAGAGCTTTAAGCGCTCTCGGTCATACCCCGACAAAATTGAGCGGACCTCAGGTGCTTGACGCTGACAATAAGCCTGCCAGGTAGCTTCAACGCTCAACACGTCTTCACCACCGCGCTCTAGCAGCAGTTCTCCGAGAATACGTTGGTGCTTTTCAAGGGGTAAAGAAGGCAAAAGTTCGGTTTTAACTGGGCTCATCGATTCACCAATTCTTTTTGCTCAACAAGCTTTGTGGACTTGACGGGCCCGTAATGCTTATCCCAGAGAGTGCGAATCTGCTCCAACTCCGGACGTAGCTGGTCAAATTCTGGGATGTATAAATCTCGCTCCAACATGACACCGCAAGGGCGGGTCACACCCAGTGTATAATCCAACAAATCCCACACTTCAGGACACACCGCACTGCCGTGTGTATCAATCCGGCCTTCAGGATAGATATGATGCCCGGCTGTATGTATTTGGATAACCCGGTTCAAAGGCAAGTTGTCCAAGTAGGACTGGGGGTCAAACCCATGATTTTGGCTGTTTACAAAGACATTATTGACATCAAGTAGAAGCCCGCAATCGGCTTTTTCTAATATACGGGCATGAAATTCACTGTCACTAAGCTGATTTTCAGGGTATTCCAGATAAAACGAAGCGTTCTCTATCAACACCGGGCGCTGAAATCGGTCTTGTAAGTAGCGAATCCTGTCTGAGACGTAATTCACCACATCAGGCGTCCGCAATAGAGGAATCAAATCGTTGAAATAATTTCCGTTAATGCCACTAAAGCACAAATGGTCACTAAACCACGGTGGGTTTACGCGTTCAAACAACAGCTCTAGCTGAGAAAGATACTTCTCATCCCAGGGGTCTGTGCTACCTATCGACAAACTCACCCCATGGCTCACCAAGGGGAAACGAGACATTGCCTCTTCTAATTGCCGAAGTGCTTTTCCCCCTTTGCCCATGTAATTTTCTGGCGTAATTTCTAGCCAATCTATTAGCTGTGTGTTGGCCATGGTCTCATGAAACAAAGGGCGTCTTAGGCCAAAACCCACACCCAGTACGGGGCATCCCATTAAAGAGGCTGGTCTCGAAAGGCCAGGGTGATCCTCATTTGTTTGGGGTGACTTGGGTTTCATTTGCGAAAAACGCCCTATTATTTCTGTTCATAAACTAAATCAGCGGGAACTGCTTCCCGCTTCAATTAGTTTTTTTTCTCGGTGCCGCACTTGTCGGCGCCACATTTGTCAGCACCATCTTTGTGGTCTTTTCCACATTTGTGCTCGCCTTTTTCTTTACCGCATTTATGGTCTTTACCACATTTATGGCCTTTCTCTTTGCCACATTTATGGTCTTTGCCACATTTATGCTCTTTGCCTTCAGCAATCAAAGCGCCGTTGTTGGACACTTCGGACAATTGGAACAAACCATTGTCAGCAGAAGCGGCTTGTGCAGCTTGAAGACCAGCGGAAAGACCAACGGTGATAGCAAGGGCGGATAACATTTTTGTGTATTTCATGAGAGTTTATTTCTCCAATTTTCATTAATAATGTTAGGTTTACAGGGTGACTGCCTCTATTGATACCACCCTGACATGGCTGTCAAGACCAGTACAATCCGGTTCAGTTCAGTGTGAAAGACTCTGAAGAAGACAAACTGTTCCAAACCGATCAAGTATCTGTCTCACCAACTCATGCGCGGGCATTGTACCTCAGATATGCTTAGATAACCAGGAGGTGAATCACTTCAAGAACATAAACGAACGCAGCACTGAGAATCTGTCAGCTATATGACAGCGTGATAACAATCCGCACACAGCGTAGGGTGGTCATCAAAGGACCCCACTTCAGCTGTAAATTTCCAACATCGGTCACATTTTTCTCCAGAGGCCTTTGTAACCCAACCCAGAGAACTTTGGCTGTTTTGAGAATCGCCCGTAATAGGCCGAGAGAGTCCTTTACCTGCAACTGTCTCTGCCCAAGTAACACCAGAGACCATCAGAAACTGTGCCAGTGTCTTTTCAGTCATCTCACTACTCAGTAATAAGGCCTGGGTAGAAGAGTCAAACACCACAGCTGCCTCTAATGAAGATTTTATGGCCTGATCTTGAACACGAAATGTTTCTAGCGAGGCGTTTACCGCCTCTTTTACAGCCAGAAGTTTGCCCATGGACTCAGCCAGTATTGGATTTCGATACCCATCGGGCACGTTTGGCCACGGTAACAACATGGCACTCGTAAATTCACACCAACGGTGTTTTTCAGGCAAATTTAACCAAATATCTTCAGCCAAATGGGGTGTCACTGGGACTAACAATGGAACCAAATGGCTCAGTAGTAAATATAGAACAGTCTGGATTTGTCGACGGGTCCTACTATCTCTTCGGTGAGTGTACAAAATATCTTTGGCCACATCAAAGTAGAGACTCGAAAGCTCCACCACACAGAAATTTTGCAAGACTTGGTAGTACCGGTAGAATTCATAAGCGTCAAACGCATCTCCCAATGTATCTATCACCACAGAGAGCCGGTGAAGAATATATCGATCCAGTGGGGTCAGCTCTTCGTAAGCGACGCTGTCGGCACTGGGGTCAAAATCATAGAGATTACCCATTAAATACCGCACCGTATTACGGATTTTTTTATAGACCTCTACCAATTGAGCAATTATGGCTTTGCCAATCCTCACATCATTACCGTAATCAACACTAGCCACCCATAATCTAAGAACATCGGCTCCGTATTCTTGAATAATACTTTGGGGTTCCACAAAATTTCCCAGACTTTTACTCATCTTGCGGCCGTCTTGATCCAAGACAAAGCCGTGAGTCACCACGGTTTTGTACGGCGCTTTTCCGTTCACCATCACACTGGTTAACAGTGCGGATTGAAACCAGCCTCGGTGCTGATCTGAGCCTTCCAGATAGAGTTCAACGGGCAGACTTCCCAATTCATCTTTTCTGGCTTCTACCACCGTGGTGTGTGTAACCCCACTATCAAACCAAACATCCATAATATCCATCTCAGGTACTAAATTTTCAGGCTCTGTACCGATTTGGGAGGCAGTCAATCCTTCCAATAGTTTTTCTGGAGACCATGACCACCAGATATCAGACGTATGTGTTGCAAACAGAGCAGACAAATGCGTGATAATGTCCTGATTAATCACCACTTCTCGGGTATCTCGGTGATAAAAGACCGGAATTGGAACACCCCACACCCTTTGTCGACTGATGCACCAGTCGCCACGTCCTTCTACCATACTGGTGATTCGAGCCTCACCGCGGGAAGGGACCCAATCAACACCTGAAATCGCAGAAAGTGCCTCTGCCCGAATCCTTTCAATCCCGATAAACCACTGATCTGTTGCCCGGTAAATCACCGGGTGATGACACCGCCAGCAGTGCGGATAACTGTGCTGAATCGTTTTTTCAGCCAGTAAGGCATTCTCCTCTCGGAGAATCTCAATTACCACAGCATTGGCCTTAAAGTGAGGCTGTCCTATCAGGCGAGAGTCACTCAGAAATTCTGAGGCCGTAAACACCCCTTTAGCATTTAAAGGAGATAAAATCCCAAGCGGTGATTCTGCATGGGCTCGGTCATAAGCCTGACAGACGACGTAATCTTCCATCCCATGCCCGGGTGCTGTGTGTACCACACCGGTCCCAGCGTCAGTGGTAACATGATCCCCGGTTAATACCACGGATTCTCTTGACAAAAAAGGATGTTGAGCACGCAAGTCTGCCAGTTGTTCTCCGCGACAGCGCCCTAACTCTTTAAATCGTGCCAGACCAGTTTCACTGGCAAAGGCTTCTAAAAGCGCTGCGGCCACCACTAAGCATTGTTGAGAGTTTGATTGCGATACTTCGGGCTGAATCAGCACATAGTCTAAATCTGGATTCACAGCCAGCGCCAGGTTGGCCGGTAGCGTCCAAGGGGTGGTGGTCCAGATCACCATGGCGATCGAAGACAAAGACGTTACCCCAGGAGAAAACAACTCAATGGCTTTACGCTGAGAGTCTGGGTTGAGCGTAAAAGCAACGTATACACTGGGACTGGTGTGATCCCCGTACTCCACTTCAGCATCCGCGAGGGCCGTTTCACAACTGGTACACCAGTAAACCGGTTTAAGACCCTTATAGACGTGACCTTCTTGGAACATGGACCAAAAAAGCTCAATTTGCCTGGCCTCAAACGTCCCGTCAATAGTGATATAGGGCTTTTCCCAATGACCCCAAACCCCCAGTCGCTTAAAGTTGGCTTCTTGACCTTTTAAGTTCTTCAGCGCAAACGCTCGGCACTGATGGCGTAATTCTGCCGGTGTAATGGCATCCCGCCCTCCTTTGATAGACTTGACCACAGCATTTTCAATGGGGAGTCCATGCCCGTCATAGCCAGGAACGTAGGGTGAGTAGAAGCCGCGTTGTGTTTTATAGCGGGTCACAATGTCTTTTAATATCTTGTTGAGTGCCGTACCAATGTGGATTTTATCAGAACTAAGATACGGTGGTCCGTCGTGCAGAAGGAAACGAGGATTATTTCTATTTTTTGCCATGGCCTGTTGATAAACAGCCTGCTCGTCCCAAAATGTTTCAATTTCTGGCTCGCGAGTGGCTGCACCGGCCTTCATTTTAAACTCAGTCTGAGGCAGGTTGAGGGTGTCTTTGTAATTGAGGGGGCTTGTCGATTGAGGAGAAGCGGTCATAACAAGTCACACAAGTCCTGTTCGTTTCGGTCGGTATTTATTCGCTATTTATACAGAGAGACCTTCTATTATCCCGATCACACCGGGTTTCGGCAATCGCTTCTATTTTATCGTTAACGCAGATGAGCCTTTGTGATAAAGTATTTAAGTATTTTTCGAGGGGAAGTAATCTGTGATGGGTCTTTTTGTGACGGATCTGTTTGTAATGGATTCTTGCCGTTTAGGCCCAAAATTTGGACATACTGACAGCCCAAAAAGCAGCCCCAAAAGAAATCCTGGTCTTCAACGTTGGCTAGAAACGCTCTATGGAGAAAATCCAGACCGAATTGACCCGTCATATGGTTTTTTTCAACAACGGGCGGCGGTGGCCTTGGAGAAAGGAGACCTTTCTGGCACTTGTGCGGCCCTACAAAAAGCCCTGGATTTGGCTTTGCCAGAGCAGCAAAGCCAAATCGCACTGCAACTGG
>CAZZIY010000010.1:0-18995 GCA_964654525.1 uncultured Vampirovibrionales bacterium
CACATCACTGGGGTAGCCAAATTCGTGGATGTCGCAAAAGATGTAATAGGCACCTTGGGGTTTAAAATAGCGAATGCCTACCTCATCCAGGGTGTTCATCAAGAGGGTGCGCTTTTCGTTGTAGCTGTTGGCCAGATCCGTGTAATATGACTCCGGCAAGTTCATCGCGACCACACCGGCACGTTGCAATGGAGCCGCGGCTCCGACCGTGAGGAAATCGTGGACTTTACGAATGGCGGCCGTGATTTCTGGACTGGCAATGATGGTGCCCACTCGCCAACCAGTGACACTATAGGTTTTGGATAGTCCGTTGATGGTCACCGTACGCTCCGCCATACCGGGCAAGGTGGCCATGGCGATGTGTTCTGCGCCGTCGTAGAGAATATGCTCATAAATCTCATCGGTAAACACCAGCACGTCCCATTTACGGCAAAGTTCAGCAATAAAGCTGAGTTCTTCTCGGCTAAATACTTTGCCTGTTGGGTTGTGCGGAGTGTTGATGATAATGGCCCGGGTCTTGTCGTTAAAGGCCGCTTCCAACTCTTCGTGTTTAAAGTGCCAGTCGGGTTGATACAGTGTTACATAGCGAGGAACCGCCCCCGCAATCACGGCATCAGGACCGTAGTTTTCGTAATACGGCTCAAATACAATCACCTCATCACCGGGGTCCACTGTGGCAAGCATCGTTGCGGCCATGGCCTCTGTGGCCCCACAGGTGACCGTTACCTGGGTTTCAGGGTCAATGTCTAAGCCTAAATAGCGCTTATTTTTGGCGGCAAAGGCTTCGCGAAACGCTTTGTCTCCCCAGGTGATGGCGTATTGATTCACATCGTCAAATACGGCTTTGCTGGCGGCTTCTTTCAGCTCTATGGGGCAGGGAAAATCCGGGAACCCTTGGGCCAAATTCACAGCCCCATATTTGGCGGCCATGCGGCTCATCTCACGAATCACGGATTCGCTGAATAAACTGGCTTTGTGAGACGTTTTGGGGCGCATGGTCGAGGACTCCTTTTGAATAAACTTGCTGAGTGAGATTGCCTACTAAAGTAACACAAAAAGAAAACGCCCCGACATCCTGTCAAGGCGAGTATCTGACGATACGAAATTGGCGATATAGACGATAAATAAACGAGGGAAATAAAGTGTGAAAAAAGAAATAAAAGTCTCGCTAATCTGTTCGGGCCGGATCCGCATTGGTCACATCGTAGATGGAACCTATGTTTCCGCTGGTGTCTGTGACGATGATTTGCTCGACGTTGCTGACAACCACGCGCTTGCCTTTGAAATTAATTTCCGTGGTACCGTCACTCAACCGGGTGAAACGGGGCAGATCCGCATCATCGTTGGGATTGCCGGGCACGGTTAAAATTACTTTATCCGTCCCCCCGTTCCCAAAAATGGTGGTTTGGGGGTTGGTCGGGTTGGTGGCCTTGGTAAAATCAAAGAAGACCAGATCGTCTCCAGGACCAGTGTAGACCGTTCCGCCTTCACCAATATTAATGAGATCGTTTTGATTCCCGCCGTAGACAGTATCTTTACCACCGGCTCCGGCGTCGATAATATTGTTGCGGTCTTTGGTCCCAAAGAGAATATCATCCCCTTTAGTCCCTTTCACTTTGCCGTTGCCGTTTCCGTTGGTGACAACAATCCCGCTTTTGTATTTATCTCCGGGGTTGGTGTCTGTGATGAAATTGGCAAAATTAAACGGATTGGTGACAACGCCCTGATTGTATCTCCCGCCTTCAGCGGTGATACCAGCGCGGTCCAAAATGCTTTGATCGACCCGGGTGGCATTGGCAAATTGATCTCGAATTTTTTGACGGTCGCTTTCACTCATCGCCACAAAATCTTTTAAATATTGTGCGGCCCCGTCTGGGGTGTTGGTCGGGATCACATCAGGCATCAGCACATTGGGATTACTGCTCAGTACATTTCTGACCTGTGTGCCTTCATCATCCAAGGGCTGGAGTGGAACCCCAGGACTGAGATAGTAAGGAGGGAAGAAGCACGACTGATACGGCGGATTAAACCACGGCGGAAGCTGAGGTGGTAGACCGTAACAGGGGCATCCCCCTCCTTGCTGATTGGGGAACCCAGGGAACCCCAATATGGTTTGCGTTCCGTTCCCACCCATAGCCTGCATCAGGGCTTGAATCCCCATTTGAAACCAAGCGGGTAAACCATTACTGGAAGGACCGGAAAGTCCTCCAGAGGAGAGTCCTTGGCTGCCAAATTGGGGATAGCTGAGCCCTTGGTAACTATTTTGATAACTGTTGCCGTAGGGGTTATATTGGCTATTATCTTGATTTACCCCGTAAAAATATTGTTGGATTGGGTTAAGCTGTTGCGGTGGATTGGGGTAAAAGGGCAATCCGTTATTTTGAGAGAAATACTGATCGTAAAACGGAACACCTTGCCCAAGGGCACTGCCAGAACTGGGTGCCCCCGGAGGAAGTAGGCTGCCAATCAAATTGCTGGTGCCTAAAAATACATCGGATGCATTGGCACTGGCCCCGTAGTAGTTGTATCCAAAGCCAGGAATCCCACCAATAGCACCTCTGCCTGCGGGAGGAAGGTTTTGTCCAAAAATATCGGTATAGGCCCCAATCGTATAGGGGTCTGGATTAATTCCCAGATCCGGGACTGGAATGCTGTAGTTGCCAATGGAGTTGGGACGCAACCGACTAAAATCCGGGACAATATTAAAATAATTATTGATGCTGCCCGTGGTGACACCAAGAATGTTTCGAGCATTGGGGTTGACGCCGTAAACACTGCCGCCAGCCCCCGAACCCGGAACAGAATTGCGAATATACCGCGGAGGTGGGCCCAGTAAATAGCCGTTATAATTGGGATCAAAACTCGCCATACGCCATCGAACTCCTTTATCTCGCTCCTTTATCTTGCAAGCAGCTGAATCACCCTATGGGATGACTTCTCGCTGATGCTCTCCTCGATGTGATATACGGCAGCTATCGGAAAGATAAATTCAAAAGTGAAATTATGGCCTTAGATTATTTCAGATTTGTTACACGCTGGTTCATAATCCTTAATATCCTAATCGTGTTTTGCGAGGCATGGTGCACTGGAGACTCTGCACGGGCTCAGACACAACGTGATATGTTGCCGAACCTGCCGGCAGCTCCCTCTCAAGCGCCCACATCAATCCAAAATCCGGCCAATGCCACTGAAGCGGATCAGATGATTTACCGCCCCTACAACACGGGATTTGTCGAACTGGATTTAACCCAGCTGGAAGCAACCCGCTTTTTTCGCAGTGAACCGGTGGCCTCACCGGATCATCAGACAATGGCCTATTCTGAGGTGACCTATCTCCCCAATGTGAATCAAACCTTCTCGCGTTTATATATAGTGCCGGTTAAGCCGCTTCCTGAAAAGAAGCCCTCCGATACATTGCCACCCGCAGAGCAACTGATGCTTGAGGCCAGGATTGAGGCCATGTCTCGTAAAGAAAGGGCTCTGTACGAGGAGCAAAAGCGTCAAGAGCGACTGGAATATGCCAAGCTTTGTGCGGCCCGTTATGATCCCAATTTGAACTTGGCCAATCGATTGGTGGTCTATAAAATTGGCGATCAACGCGTGCTACCCCATGCTTTTGAGACCTTAACGGTGGTTGATTGGTCCAATACAGGGGCTCGGCTGTTATTCAAGCAAAGGACAGGGGTTAATCACTTGGGTCTGCGTACCACGGATGTCTTAATCTACGACACCAAGCGCGGCACCGTGACAGTTTACGGAGAAATCCACAAGGCCATCGAGAGTTACTGGGCGCGTCAAGGCACCATTGCCCCGTTAAGCAGACTGGCCTGGGATATTTTCCCTCTCGGGTGGGAGCCCGGCAGTGACAGTAGCATCCTGATTAATGCCTGGGCGTACGATCAAAAAGAAAAAAAGTTTCTCGGCCTCTGGCGTTATGACATGGATGAGACCCAGATGCAGTTGCTCAGCTTAGAGAAGCAAGCAGTCGCAGTTGCCTCCAACGGGAGCATTACCGCGTATAACCGACCGGATGATATTGATCCCCCGCGCAAGCTGAGGAGTCGCCTGAATCCGTTTCATCGATCGAAAAAGCCAGCATATTAAAATTTTTTGCGAATTCCTCCCCTGTCCACGTATGATGCTTGGCGTATTATCTTTTTTGAATTTTAAAAGGATCTCGTGCCATGGCCGATTATGTGGTGGGTAAAAACAGTATTCTCAGTCTGTTGACTGTTGACCCGGCACGCGTGTTTAAGGTGTATGTGAGTGAGACGCTGAAACCAGACAAGCGAATTGACGCCATTTACGAGGCCGCTCAAGCCCGAGGTATTCCGATTGCCCGTGTGCCCCGAATGAAGCTAGACCAGATGACCGAAAGTTTGCTTCAAGACGACCCGGATTTACAGCATCAGGGTGTGATTGCCGCAGTTTCTCCCAAGCCCTTGATGGATCTTGATGACCTGGTGATTGAATGTAGGAAGCGTATTGAGGATGCGGGTGAGTTTCCGCTGGTGTTGATGCTTGACGGGTTGAGTGATCCCAGAAATTTTGGCGCCATTCTGCGCGTAGCGGATGCCGCTGGGGTGGCCGGGGTGATTGTGGCTAAGCACAAAAATGCGGGGTTTGGTCCGTCGGTCTCAAAAACCGCATCAGGTGCTGAAGCTTCTGTGCAAGTGGTGATGGTGCCCAATCTGGTGCAAGCGCTAGAGCGTCTTAAACAAATTGGCTTTTGGGTGGTGGGTGCCGCCAATAGTCCAGATGCTGTGGCCTACACGGATCAAACCTTTGATACGGCCACTGTTTTGGTGCTGGGCAGTGAAGGACAAGGCCTGGGTCGGCTGGTGGCAGAACATTGTGATTTTCGAGTCAAAATCCCAATGCACGGGGTGGTGGAATCTCTCAATGTGGCCACAGCCGCTGCCGTACTGACGTTTGATATTCAACACCGTTTGAGTCTGGCGCTCAAAGCCCATTAGAATTTATATTGTGAAAGGAGAGCCTGCAATGCCCTCACAAGCCGCCACCTGGTTGATGAAGACCGAACCCAGTACCTTTTCATTTCAACAACTGCTCCAAGACGGCAAAACCTTTTGGGACGGGGTGAGAAATCATCAGGCCCAAAAATTTATGAAACAGATGGCCGTTGGCGACCGTGTGCTGATTTACCACAGTGTGACGGGCAAAGCCGTGGTGGGGCTTGCAGAAGTGACTCAGACAGCATCTCCAGACCCGACAGCTGCTCCTGGTGAGAGCTGGATCGGGGTTACCCTAAAACCTGTTCGAGCCTTGAAAACACCAGTCACTTTGGCAGAAATTAAGCAACACCCAGCCCTGCAAGAGATTGGACTGGTCCGGCAAGGCAGGCTTTCTGTGATGCCACTGTTGCCAAAAGAGTTTGAACTATTGATGGAGATGGCCGGGGAAAAGATGCTTACTGAAAGAGATCGCTGATCTGGCTGCCGGGCAAGGCCCTTTCTAACCAGGCTTGTACAATGCTTTCTTGTGTCTCTTTAATTGTGGCCTCAGGTGTGAGTGATATCAACGGGTTCTCACGCAATTTTGTGGCAATGCTTCTGGCCAGGCGATTTCGCCATTCTGTCTTATCAGGTATGTTGCTTGCCCAATGGGGCAGTAAATTCGCCAGACAAGTGGGTTGATTATTAGAAAAACTGGCATGCTCAGTAGGCGAGTGCCAAATATTGAGGCCCAGTCCAATCACAACAGCTGTTGGGTTGTGTTGCTGAGAAAAGGCTTCAATCAATATACCGCCTAGTTTTTCCCTTTTCAGGGTCATCAAATCATTGACGGCTTTGAGAAAAATCTGCCCTGAAAGATCGGGTAGTAACGCTAATAAGCTATCGATGGCAATTATTCCAGTAATCAGCGGTATAAACGGCAGCAATTCAGGAGGCAATAGGCATTGAGGCCAAAGTAAGCTCATATACAACCCGGCTCCAGCAGGAGATACCCATACACGGTTCTGTGTGCCTTTGCCCTGGGTTTGGGTTTCTGCAATAAACCCATCGCTAATTGTATTGCTTTGCGGACGTGCGGTCTCTAAATAACGCCGGGCAACCGTGTTGGTCGAATCACATGTTTCTAGGAAATGCCAGTGCATTAGGGCGAGGTGGCAGAAGCTTGTGCGGCCCGACTGGCCTTGATTCGCTGAAGCTGCTTGCTGGGAAGGGTTTTACCAAGCTGCTTTTCAATCACCAGTGAGGCATCTGCTACTGTGTTTAAGTTTACCCCGGTTTGAATCCCCATGCCGTTGAGCATATAAACCAGATCTTCGGTTGCCAGATTGCCAGAGGCGCCTGGGGCGTATGGGCATCCGCCAAGACCTCCAGCAGAGCTATCAAACTTTGCAATCCCCAATTGTAAGCCAGTCAGGACGTTGGCCAAAGCCGTACCGTAGGTATCGTGGAAATGAAGGGCAATTTTGTCCTTGGGAACGGTCTGAAGAACATAGCCGACGGTTTCTACCACATCTTTGGGCGTTGCTGCTCCAATGGTATCTCCCAGAGAGACTTCATCAACTCCTATGGCCAGTAGCTTTTCAGTGACATCCCGTACTTTTTCTTTGGCAATTTTACCTTCGTAAGGGCATACAAAGGCTGTGGAGACATAACCACGAACGCTCATGCCGGCAGCGTGGGCATCTTTTACCACGGGGGCAAAGGTATCTAAGGAATCCTGGATACTCATATTGATATTGCGCTTGGTAAAAGACTCAGAGGCTGCCGTAAACACGGCAATTCGTTTTACGCCTGCCTGAACCGCCCGTTCTAAGCCTTTGGCATTAGGCACTAAGGCAGAAAAAACGGTACCCAACTTTTGTGGCAATTGTTGAAAGACAGCAACCGCATCGCCCAGTTGAGGTATTGCCTTGGGACTAACAAATGAGGAGGCTTCTACTTCAGGCAAGCCGGCATCGGCGAGTTTTGTGATGAAATCAATCTTTGTTGCCGTATCGATTGGCAGAGCTTCATTCTGCAGACCGTCTCTGGGTCCAACTTCAACGATTTTTACGGCGGTCGGTAATCCGTATAGACTCGGTAATCCGGTTGTTGAAATACTCATCATCACGTCCCCTCTATGTATTAGGTTGTATCTGAATCAAAACGGTCCCCATGTCTACCATTTGGCCGTCTTGGCAGCAAATTTCTTTGACCACACCGTCAGTGGCAGCCTTTAGCGTCATCTCCATCTTCATCGATTCCATAATCAGGAGTGTCTGCCCCGCTGTCACAGTATCTCCAACGGCCGCCTTAATTTGTAGAATGGTCCCTGGCATGGGTGCTTTGATATCCGGGCTATCACTAGTAGATTTGACAGACCCACTGCGACGTCCAGATTTTTTTGCCTTTGGATCGGTAATTACTACGCTGTGTGTAGCCCCTTGAAACCAAACATCCCACCGATTTTCACGGGGATCCCTTAAACAAGCAAACACCCGTTCTTGCTTGCCGCTTGCGTCAATCAATAAGCCTTCATGCGGGCTCAAAGGAATCAATTGAACTGACTCGCTGGATACCAATGGAAGCTTATTTGCAATATTAACAGCGATTTCTGACGCCCCGTTGACCGAGACTTGCAGCGTGATCTGAGCGGAGGCTTTGTCAGACATTGTCATGAGGACCTTTCTTGCGAGTGACCTGAGACGTCTGCAAGCACACGCCACCCACCGCCCTGTAGCCATGGGTTATTGAGTTCGTTGAAATGATCTGCCGAAGAGGCAGATCGCCCCTGCGTGGATTGACAACCCGCCTGCTGGAGAGAAGCCATTCCCGCAGCCAGGGCGATGGCTTCTGGATTTTGCATAGCCTGCAGAGGGGCCAGTGTTTCTTCATCCAGAAAATGGGTATGAATATTGCCAATAATAAATTGGGGGTGGTGCAAAATTTGTTGGAGAAAATTAGCATTATGGTTGATGCCCAGAATAACCGTGTTTTGGAGCGCCCATTGCATTGTACTGAGACACTCACTGCGGGTTTTTCCCCAGGTGATTAGTTTGGCGAGCATGGGATCGTAAAAGATACTCACCTCGGTCCCTTCTCGAACACCACTGTCCATCCGGATATTGGGTCCTTCGGGCGCTCTGTAGACAGTGATTTTCCCGGTACTGGGTAGAAACTGGTTCTGGGGATCTTCGGCGTACAGGCGGCATTCCATCGCATGTCCGTCTTGTTGCAAGTCACTTTGAGTAAAGGGCAGAGGACGGCCTTCGGCAATCCAGAGTTGAAGCCGAACCAGATCCATATGGGTGACCATTTCAGTCACAGGGTGCTCCACTTGCAGGCGGGTATTTACTTCAAGAAAGTAAAAACCACCGTCTTGCCCCACGATAAACTCTATCGTGCCCGCATTGGTGTAGCCAATGGCTTTGGCCGCTTTCACTGCAGCGTCTCCCATTTTGGTTCTTAGCTCTGGGGTGAGACAAGGACTGGGTGATTCTTCAATAATCTTTTGATGCCGGCGTTGTATCGAGCATTCGCGCTCAAACAGATGGACGGCGTTGCCGTGTGTATCTCCGTAAATCTGAAACTCCACGTGGCGGGGGCGAACAATGTATTTTTCGAGAAACACGCGGGCATCTCCAAAGGCTTTTTGGGCTTCACGTGCCGCGGCCTCCAAAGCTGCAGCCAAATCGCTGGCTTGATGAACAAGACGCATCCCTTTACCGCCACCACCAGCAGCAGCTTTTACCAGGATGGGATAGCCAATTTTTTCAGCTTCTTTGGATAAAACATCCACCGGGGTGTTGCTATCTCCCGACCATCCAGGGACGACGGGGACTCCAGCAGCCTGCATCAGTGTTTTTGCTTGGATTTTATCTCCCATCGCGTCGATAGCCTCTGGAGTGGGGCCAATAAAGATAATGTCGGCCTCAGCACACGCACGGGCAAAATCAGCGTTTTCTGAGAGAAAGCCGTACCCAGGGTGAATGGCATCTACCCCGCGTGCTTTTGCCTCAGAAAGAATTTTTTCCGTTTGGAGATAGGTCTCAGCACTGGTATTTCCTGGTAAATGAACGACTTCATCGGCGGAAATCACGTGAGGGGCTGTGATATCAATATCTGAGCACAGCGCGACAACAGTTTTCCCCATGGCTTGGAGGGTTTTACTGATTCTAAGCGCAATCTCACCCCGGTTGGCAATCAGTACTTTTTGGATTGGCTGCTGTGCACTTCCTTTTTTAGCCACGAACGCTGGGGCCTCCGGGTTTGTAACCTTCATAATCTCGGGTCCACGCGGGAGGTCGCTTCTCCATAAAGGCGCGAATCCCTTCTTGACCCTCTTCACTCACGCGTCTTTCTGCAATTAATCGACTGGTGATTGTCTCTGCCGTCTCCCAGTCAGCCCCCATCACTTGTCGAATCATGGTTTTACACGTAGAAACTGCCCCGGGGGCATTGGCAATCAATAGATCCACGCTTTGATGGATCCAGTCGTCCATCTCTCCATCGCTGCCCAACACTTCACAGACCAGCCCAATACGCCTGGCTTCGTTGCTATCAAAACGTTCAGCGGTTAAAAAATACCGACTGGCGTGTGCAGGCCCTATTTTTTCCAGTACAAATGGAGAAATAACAGCAGGAAGCAATCCCAGTTTTACCTCAGTCAGGGCAAAAGTGGCTGTTTCAACACAGGCAACCATATCACAACAGGCCAGCAGACCAACCCCACCCCCGTAGGCGGCCCCTTGAACTCTGCCAATAACCGGTTTTCTGCATTTTCGGACTGCCTGAAGCATGCGGGCCAGACCCCGAGCATCTTCGATGTTCTCATCGAAGCTATAGTCAATCATCTTCTTCATCCACTGAAGATCGGCCCCGGCACAAAAGGACTTTCCCTTGGCTGCCAAAATCACGGCCCGAACATGCGCGTCTTGATCGAGATCGTTAAAGGTGTCAGTCAGTTCTTCAATAAATTGCTCATTAAACGCGTTATGCAACTGAGTCCGGTTTAACCAGACTGTCGTAATGGGTCCATTTTTTTGTATATCCAGAAATTCAGGCTGCGTGATCGCGGTCATCAGAGGGGTCCCCTAGCTGTTTAAAAAGTTGGTTAAAACGATTAATAAGACTACATACGAAACACGCCGTGTTGCCGTTTGGGCAGTGGGGCGTTTAGTGCGGCGGCAATGCCAAGACCTAGAACCATGCGTGTGTCTAGAGGATCGATAATGCCGTCATCCCAGAGTCTTGCTGTACTGTAATAGGCACTGCTTTCACGGGCGTATTTTTCTAAAATCGGGTCTTTCAGCGCCTCTTCTTCTTCTGGGGTCATGGCAGTTTTGTTTTGAGCAGCCAATTGATCTCGTTTTACAGTGAGCAAGACATTTGCGGCTTGTTCTCCACCCATCACAGAGATTTTAGCATTGGGCCACATCCACAATTGACGCGGGCTATAGGCTCTGCCGCACATCCCGTAATTACCCGCCCCGTAAGAACCGCCGATAATCACCGTGAATTTTGGAACCGTGGTGTTGGAAACCGCTTGGACCATCTTGGCGCCATCTTTGGCGATGCCGCCGCACTCAAACTGTCGGCCCACCATAAAGCCGGTAATATTCTGTAAAAACACAATAGGGATACCGCGCTGATTGCACAACTCGATGAAATGCGCCCCTTTAAGGGCGCTTTCCGAGAATAAAACCCCATTGTTGGCCAAAATACCCACCGGATATCCCCAGATTCGAGCAAATCCACAGACCAACGTGGTACCGTAAAGGGCTTTAAATTCGTGAAAGCGGCTACCATCCACAATGCGGGCAATAATTTCACGGACATCATAGGGTTTTCGGCTGTCTTTTTGAATAATGCCGTAAATTTCACTGGGGTCGTAAGCTGGTTCTTCAACTGGATCTTGATTGAGAGGCATCTTTTTTCGGTGATTCAGATTTTCCACAATATTGCGGGTAATTTCCAGGGCGTCTTGGTCGTTGAGTGCATAGTGATCAGTCACCCCAGACGTTCGGCAGTGGACATCAGCCCCGCCCAGCTCTTCTGCGGTCACTTCCTCTCCAGTGGCTGCTTTTACCAGAGGAGGGCCGCCCAGGAAGATGGTTCCCTGGTTTTTCACAATCACGGTTTCATCACTCATTGCAGGGACATAGGCCCCGCCAGCAGTGCATGAGCCCAAAACGACAGCAATCTGAGGAATTTCTAGGGCTGACATTCGGGCCTGGTTGTAAAAAATCCGACCAAAATGCTCCTTATCTGGAAAAACCTCGTCCTGTAGCGGCAAAAAGGCCCCGCCAGAATCCACCAGATACACACAAGGCAAATGGTTTTCCAGGGCAATTTCTTGAGCCCTCAAATGCTTTTTCACCGTCAATGGGTAATATGTACCGCCTTTGACGGTGGCATCATTCCCAATAATCAAACATTCCTGGCCGTGTATCACACCAATACCGGTGACAATACCCGCAGCTGGGGCATCGTTGTCGTAAATATCCCAGGCAGCCAAACTGGAAAACTCCAAAAAGGGGGTGTTGGGGTCAACCAGTTCTTGAATCCGGTCCCGAACGACCAATTTGCCTCTTTGGGTGTGTTTTTCAACCGCTTTTGGACCGCCTCCGCCACGGACAACTGCCAAACGATCACGAAGAATCGCGACTTGTTCTGCCATATGGGCCTTGTTTTCAATAAATTGAGGGTCTGCGACTTGAATCTCGGAATGGAGTGTATCCATAGCGGAAAAATCTCTCTCTAAAACGAAAGGGTCTTTCGACCCAATGGGTCAGAGCATTATACCGCAAAACGCTTTATCTTATTGTGGGCTCTTTAGTCTTAAAGGTCTTGAGGGTTCGAGCCCAGGCATCTTTGGCAGCGTGTAGATTAAAGTCATCCCGCTGATCGCAAAAAAAACCATGGCCGACCCCGGGATAAACCACAATTTCATGTGGGATGTGCGCGGACTGCAAGGCTGTTTCGATCTGTCGAATATCTTCTGGGGGAATCAGCGGGTCATTTTCACCAAATAAACACAGTAATTTACCCGTTATCTTTTTCGTGAAACTTAAGACAGACGGGCTTCCATCTGGTTGCGGCGATGGAATACCACCACCATAAAAGCAGATGGTCTGCTGAATTTCCGGCAGTGTAGCTGCCAGATAGGCACATTGCCCGCCAAAGCAAAAACCAAGGCATCCAATGTCTATAGACGAAGGTGCCTCTGTTTTAATCAGGGCTATCGTCTCCTGAAGGTCGTTGAGTAATTCTGAAGAACGCACTAAGGCTTTGTGCTTTCGTCCTTCGCTCACGTCCGCTTCGGTGTATCCCAAAGATAATGCTGGGCTGGAACGGTAATAGTAGTTGGGAGCATAGGCTGCAAAGCCTTCAGCGGCTAGACGCTGACAAACGTTTTGAATATGGCTGTTTACCCCGAAAATTTCCATCAGAACAATAACGGCTTTTATAGCCTTGTTGTTTATAGCCTTGTTGTCAGTCGAGTTCTGGGGGCGTGCTGAAGGCGGCACATAAAACACCGGCATGCCCGATGCTGTGGTGAGCCAGTGTGATTGGGTTTGGGGAGGAGTCATCGCCACCTGATTTCTCGTCAACACGTAAACAATTGTAAGAAATATCAACAAAAAGTAGGACAGAATACTGCCAATGCTAGCACGCTGCTTACACTCTGGAAAAGGTTACAATGCGATGAAACGGTGGAACCAATGACAGCAAAAACATTACAGCTTCAAAATCAGGCATTAAAAATTCAGGCATTAAAACCCCAGATCTTAAAGTCCAAGGTCTATGCCGTACCCGTTACCTCCATGCTTGGCTTTGTTCGTGGCATGGTGGTCTCTGTCTGGATGTCGTTTTGGATTGTATTTCTGCTGATGAGTGTTTTTGCGCTAACGTCCATGGCCTCTGCAATGGTGACCATTGTCCCCGGCCATAGTGTATTTCAACTGATACCAGTCAATTCAGAGACTGGGGCCAGCCTGGGCTAAAAAAGCTGGTATCACTTGTTTGAATAAAGTCACGCTATTGTTTGTCGGGGCTTTGGGTTACAATGGCTGGGTTATGGAATCAAGCAGACAGCCTTTATTTAATCCTTCGCGGGTGGATCACCGGACAGTGGTGGTGATAGACACCGAAACTACGGGCCTGGATCACAAAACAGAACAGCTGATTGAAGTGGCTGCCGTTCGCCTGGACGCGGGTGAAATTACCGAGAAGTATACGTCTTTGGTTAAACCCACGGTCCCCATCCGTCGCTCTAGCTTTGAAATTCATCATATCTCAGAGGAAATGGTCGCAGATGCCCCGTCGATCGAGACCGTCTTACCAGAATTTTTGGCGTTTATTGGTGATCGTCCCATTGTGGCTCATAACGCCTTGTTTGATTATAGCTTTGTGAACGAGGCCTGCAAAAAGCATTTAGAAACCCGCTTCCGCAATGACCGCATTGATACGCTGGATATGTACCGATGTGTGTTTCCTGAAGAAGTGTCTCACGGTCTCAGTTCGTTGTTAGCGCGTTTTGGTATGGAGTCTCACGTAGAACACCGGGCTCTGGATGATGCAGAATGTCTGGCCAGAGTGTATCCCAAGCTGAGAGATTTGTACGAACAGCGCTTTAGTTGGCAAATTGACCAGTTAAAGAACATACCATACTTAATGGAACGCTATCTCCGACTGCAAAAGACAGTCCATATGCTGCAAGCAGAAATGGGCGATCTCAAAGAGATTTTCAAGTTCTATTTTCAAGAAGGCGGCCGCTCTGTTACCAGTTCTCAAGGGGATGTGATGGTCTCTACCATGAGGCGAAGCTATGAATACGATGATGCGTTGGTCTGGCCCGTTATTTTTGATTCAGGCATGGTTGAAAAAGCCGCAAAATTGACACCCCGTTATTTGGACAAAATGATTGATAAAAAAATGCTTGATCCCGATCTCATTGACCGCCTGAAAGAAGCGAGAACGCGCATGGTTGAGAGTAAAGGGATTAACTTCATTAAGCCGGTTCCTGCCTCAGATGCACCTGCTTCTGATGCACCTGCTTCTGATGCACCTGCTGCGGAAGAAGAAACGACTGCTGAAGCTGTTTAGCCTACGCTCACTGGGGTGTTTTTATCGCAGCCGGCTGAGTATTTTCTGCTTCATCTGCTCCGGTTCGTCACTGAGGGCTTCATTGGGGTTGTAGACCGCTAGGGGCACGCCCCCTCTGATCCAATAAATTTGAGGAATATCCCCACGGGGAATCTCCAGACCAAATCGAGACGCTTGCTTGGGGGCCTGGGGTTTGTCGACATCGATTATGGTGAGAGAAAGCTGTTTTTCGGTTGCGATACTCTGTACCACCGGGGTGATTATCTGACAGGATGCAGACCAATCGGCGGTAAACACCACGAGTTGACCTGGTTGATTTCCATCTGCGGCTTCAATCCTACTGAAAAAACAGCTGAAAAACACAGCTAGTAGCGTATTAAGCAGCAGAACGTAATTGAATAGAATCCGTATGGAAGAAGGGGTTTTTAGAGAAGGGGTTTTTAAAGAAGGGGCTTTTAAGAGAGGAGTTTTCATAAAGTCTCTAGACGCCTTTCGTTAGCGTGGGTTCCAGCGGTTATTGGCTTAGGGTGGTCATCTTATAAAGGATTTAATTTCTCACCGGGATCCGTTTTTTGAGCCCCTTTAATCCAGATTTCCTCCAGATTGTGCCACGCGCCTAGGGGCAGTGGGTTTGCGTTTTGGATGCGGCTTTGGACGGCAAGCAAGGAGAGGGGTGAATAGAGATAAATAAACGGGGCTTGCTCGTAGACCAGACGCTGATACGCGTCGTATATCACACGGCGTTTGTCCATTCCAAAGGTTTGTGCACCTTTTTCAAAGATATCATCGAGTTCTAATTCCCAGGGGAAACGGTCAGCCAGGTTCACAGGGCCGTTGCCCTTCACTTCTCGTTGATTAAACATATGAATAGCCCCATCACTGCGCCAGACATTAGCACCGTCGTGGGGTTCTAGCGGGCTTCCTCCGCCCAGGCCAAGAATAATGGCTTCCCAGTCTTTGGTCTCGTTTAATTTGCCGACCAGGACGTTAAAATCGACCGGCTTAAAGTTTACTTTAATGCCGAGTTCGGCCAAATCTTGTTTGATATTGACTCCCGTATTTTCCCGTTGATCGTTGCCAGTGTTGGTGAGGAGTGTGAATTCAACCCGATGCCCTTGTCCGTCAATCAATTCATTGTTCTCATTCCAGACAAAGCCGGCTTTTTCAAGCAAGGCTTTGGCCTGACTGATATCACGAGGGTGGCCTTTGGCTAGTTGCTGGTTAATGAAGGGGGAAGCCGCAGTTTCTGCTGTAAATAAAGGTGCACCGATGCCTTTGAGTATATTGCTGACCATATCATCGCGGTTAATGGCCCAATCAATGGCTCTGCGAAAATGGGTATTGGTGAACCATTTGGATTTGACGGGATCGACATAGGCTTTGCCCGTGTCCGGGTTTTTTCGGGTATTGAGGTTAAAGGTTAAAAACGTGGTGCTGGGTGAAGGGCCTAAATTGTATAAGGTGAACTCTGGTTTTTTCAGCTCACGAACATGGGCTAAAAATTGGGCTGGAACGGCATAACTGTCGAGTTTCCCTTGCTCAAAAAGTAACTCCAATGTGTTCATATTATTCACAAAGGTAAGGGAGTAAGCGTCTAAATAGGGTAAGGGTTGACGGTTTTTATCCACCATAAAAAAGCGAGGGTTGCGTTTGTACAACACCTTTTGCTCACTGGGATCGTATTTGGATAAAATCCACATTCCACTGGAGACGAAATGCTCAGGATTTTTAGCAGCTTCACTGGTCCCCCAGGCAGCACTAAAGGCTTTATCTCCACCGGCTTTGATGATGGGACCGAAGACATGCGCTGGAGCAATCGGGTATCCCAGTCTTCTCAAAAAAGGAGCAAAGGGTTTGGCCGTTTTAAACTCAATGGTGAGAGGATCGAGCTTGCGAACTTCCGGGAAATGTCCGGCTACCAAGGTATTGTCTCTTGAACTTGGGTTCCCCATTCCGTTTTTGTTGATCACATTCCAGGTAAATAGCACATCATCTGCGGTGAGCGGTTTCCCGTCAGACCAAGTGAGCCCTTTGCGCAGTGTGACCGTATAAACGGTGTTATCTGGGTTAATTTGGATTGATTTTGCCAGATACGGGACCACTTCACCTGTGGTGGGGTCTGTGTCTACCAGACCGGAGACCATCATCCCGCCGACTGTTGAAGAAGTACCATCGTAAGCGGCCCAGGGATTGAATGTTTTAGGGCCTTCCCCAATGCTGCCGTCGTAAAACGTCCCGCCGTACTGACCCACGGCGCCTCGGGCTTCTCGGAATTCCACCCCGTTTATTTCAACAGTTTGGAACTCTGCCCCGGGCTTGGCCTCAACTTTGAGGATGCTGTGACCAGAGGTTTGTTCTAGAGAGCCCTTTTTGGGTGGTGCGCAGCTGGTTAAAACAACGCAGAGAATGGCGCAGAGCGACAGTTTGCAGAAATGTGTCAGGGGGGTTCGATCAGTGTGCATCACAGCATAAGGCCTCTATCAGTAGACTGGCATGATCATAGCAAAAACATTAACCCACTGGACGATGTGAGTTAGCAGGTTCATCGGCAAAAATAGAGGTATATCAATACGCATCAAAAAACTGATGCAAAGGCACTGTTTGCTTGCTGCCATTGGGTGCCGATAGTCAATCAGGGATAGTCGTAAGACAAATTTCTTCTGGGTGTGGATACTATAGATTGAGAGGTTATGCCAATGACATTTCGTGAGATGGCCTTACAGCGTGAGGACTGGGTGATATCGTCAGCATGTCAGAATGTTGAAAGTTTTTGGGCTAACTTTAGTCCGGTGATGCGGACCTGGTTTGTGGTGATGTCAGTTTCGCTGCTACTGGTTTTGGCCGTTTAATTTAGAATTCTTTTCAGTAGAAACTCTCTCTGAAACACAGCTTTGAAACCACTCGGGGTATTGATCCATTCTAAAATTGTTCTCGTCTGTCTTTTCAGACTTGTAATACAGGCTACCGCGAATGGTTTGGGTATTTTCTGACAGTCTCCTGGCGAGTTCTATCTCGTCGCGGTCCATCAACAGTCGAACAGAGTGAGTCATTTGGCGAAAACCCAGCTGGTAGGCTTTAGAATCAATCAGAGCCAGGCCCAAATTGTAGTAAGCTTCATAGCTTTTGGGCTGAATCATCAGTGCATTGCAGTATTGTTCCACCGCCCGGTCTGGCTTTTCCAGATGTTGATACGCCACACCGAGGTTAAACCGGTTTTGAAACAGCTCCGGTGCTACGGCAAGTGCATGTCGGTAGTAAAATACCGCCCATTCGCTCAGCCAAAATCTTATTGGAGGTCTGGTTTCAGCCAAGTTCTCAGCGGCAGCCTTGTAAATATCACCCAATCCGCCCATAAAACTCACTTCTGCCGGCATCAGCTTTAAGCCTTGTCTGTAGAGTTCAATGGCATCATTGCGTCTGCTGGGGACTTGAGCCAAAAAACCAGCATAAGCGTTTCGAGCTTCTATATTTTCAGGCTGTTGTTTCAGGATTGAGGTGAAAACAGCTTCTGCCTTATCTCGCTCTTGCCGGTAGTGATAGAGTTTGGCGAGCGTCAAGGCCACTGGCACACTACTGGGGTGCTCTTTCAGTGTTTGCTCATAGACTCGGGTGGCGCGGTCCCAATCGTGGGCCTCAATGGCCAAACTACCCTCATTGGTGAGCATTGCGGTTTCAACCGTATTCCAGATAGGCCGAAAGAAAATGCCGACTGCCAGTAAGATAGAAACACCAATTGCGATGAAAACCACCCGTAACATCGTTATTTGGTCTCTTTCTTGGTAGCACCAATTCGGCAGACTCTTCCTGCAGGATGCTTTTCAAAGAGTGAATTACTGAAAGGGTCTGGTGTGTAGGTGTAATCGCTCTCTGGGTAGACGGTTGCACTGTGGTTCGGATCTTGGGTAGGTCGGCTAAATATGGCGCAAAGTTCATAACGGACTTGACCGTCTTTTTCAGATAGATTTTTGAACTCAAAGGGAGTCTTTGTCTCTGGGTCTTGAACCGCACTCATATCGGTAGTATTCGACTGATCCAGTAATTCGCTCAGCGTCACTGGCAGTCTGTGATGATCTCGTTGGTAGTCCGCAATACGCCAGCGGAGATTTTGTAACCGTTGGACTCGAATTGAGTCCATATGCCTGGCACGCTGTTCTTCAGGACCGCCCGTTTCTATAAATCCACTGACGACGGAGAGAACAATGGCAAGAATGGTGATCGCGCCTAAAACATTCGGGAGAGAGCCAATAAAGGGCAGGGGTTTTGTCACATGACCATCTCGGTCTTTTCCCGCCAGGCTGCTTTCTAGGCTTTCTGAGCGAATCAGGCGATCATCTTGCCTCACTTCGTAAAAGTAATAGATGAAAATCAGCAGGGCAATGCCAAATACGACCAGGGCCTTTCCAATAAACCGCGAGGTTAGCTCGCCACTGAGAAAGCTGGTGAGCGCAATAATGATATCCGTCAGCGCGGTCAATGAGGTGATGGTCAAAATCAGGTAAATCATCAGCTTGCGGACCATCGCATCGCGCTTTTCTGGATTCAGTTGGATTCCACGACTTATCAACTGGCTAAACCAGAAGAAGAGTGGTGCGGAAATCATGGATTGCGCGATCGCCCAATTGGCAGAATTTCTGAGGACTTCTCGGGAACTTGAATAATAATTGAGCGAATCTGGAAACCATCGATCAATTTGGTTAAACAGCAGTCCGCCCACCCCAAAGGTGGTGAAACTGAGCGTGATAAAGATTAATACATAGAAAAATAAATCTCTTGCCAGATGATGGGCCTTGTTTCTCGGTGCCGGAACCGGCAACCCCTTGGCGTCCACTCCTGAAATTTGATCCAGCAACTTGCCCACGATGGACGCTGACCAGCCAGCTTGAATTAAGGTAGTGCGGACGGTCTCTTTATCACTGCCCTTGCTGAGCGCGT
>CAZZIY010000011.1:0-18794 GCA_964654525.1 uncultured Vampirovibrionales bacterium
GAACATGAGCTGAAACTGGAATATTAGCCGGTTTTTGAGCCGGTTTTTCTTCTAACTCGGCCAGCCATTTTGGATTTTTTTCTGCCGGTCCAGATACAGGGGATGGAGATACCACTGGGCTAGAGGGTTTTACAGGTTCTGGCAATGCAGGGGAATAACCAGAAGGAGAAAAACCAGAAGCATAAACTGGATAGGGATTCGGCAAAGACACAGGCATAGAAGCCTGTGTTGTATACGGCCAGTAAGCTTGTTGCTGCGAGGAAGGCGGCCAATATGTTCTGTTGGGAGGAAGCATCATCTAAATAAGGGCTCTTTTTCTGGGTTCTTAGGGGTATCTCGTTTATTCATTTTGTTTATTTATTTTGTTTATTTATTCATCGAGGCCGGCCAAATGGTGGTGGCCGCCGGTCTGTTTCATAATCAATTCCATGCGGGTCAGGAAGGTGCCTCCCACAATAAAAGCCGCACTGGCTGCAAAAATGCCTGCCATCATGCGGTGGGCCCGGGAAAGCTCTGAAAACAAGTGATTTAAACCACCTTCTGAGCCTTTCATCGCTCGGCTCATCAGCAAGCGGATAAAACGAGCTGGATTTTCTCTGGCCAATTGCTTAGCCTCAGGGGTGGTCACGCCCATGGCTCTGGCCACAGCGGGGACCACCATTTTTTGGAGGCCCAGGGCATCTTCGGCAATGGCATTAAAGGCAGAAGCATAGGCATCCGTCAATCTCACCACCAGCCCAGTCACCGGGTGGCTTGGGTTGGCACGGACAACATCACGAACCGTTTGCCGAAGCACCTCGGGGGGTTCACCTGCCATCAAGGCGGCATCCACTCGGTGTAAAGCTTGTTTAAGCGGGATTAGACGACGAGTGGGATCTGTTTGACTGAGAAGCCCTTGTGTGGCTTGATCAATTCCGGCCTGTGCTGCGACCAATTCTTGAAAGCGGGCAGTCATGAGCCCGGGGGAATTCCATTGACGGTGCACCCCATAAGTGACACCTGCACTGGCCAGTGTTAGGGGGATATCAGTCGCCAAAAACCGGTGATGCGCCTGCCATGCCTTTTCTTGAGCAGCCTGTTCCTGGAGATAAGCGGCTTGAATCGTCTCGTCTGCACCCAGATTGAATCCAGAAAGGGGCAGCAAGCCACGTCTGTTTCCTGGCCGCAACTCGGGAAGAAAATGGGGACTGGATGGTTTTGTTGGAGATAAAACGGACATACGGAGACAACAACACCTATTGATTGAGTCAGATTGATTGAGTCAGAAACAATTTACTGAGGCTTTTTTAGCCAGGGTGGGATTATTTTACCGGGAGGCGCAGGGGCTGGACCGATACGGGGGCTGATTACAGGAAGGTTGGCTACGGGGGGCTGCCCACATGCCTCTCCCGGACCATGAGCGTGGCCGTGATGATCGTCATGATGATGAGGATCATGATCATGGTCGTCCTCGTGGTGCTTGCTATCAAAAACGTGAGCACCCGGGACCGGAGGGACACGCAGAACAGACATCAGTTGTTGGGCACTTAAAGGCTTACCAAGTGGGATTTGGCGCTCTGCCAATGTGGCATCCCCCTTCAGTAACTGTTGATAAACCGGCGCAGGCAGTCCGGCTTGCACCCAGTCTTTGAGCGTTTTCAGCGGCACCCGAACCACAGAATACGGAACCGGGACCGCTTGCCTGAGGTACAGTTCTGATAATGTGCTGGCAACAGTGCCAGGAATGACATCAGCCGTTTCGGCCTGTCCACTGAGGTCATCTTTTAACACGCTCACCCCAATATTGAGGGCTTTGAGATGCTCCACATAGCGCTGTAAATCGGGCTGATTGGACGGCACAGCGATTAGGACCGAATCGATGGGAGACGCTTTATCATATCGATCTAACTGACCCGTGGCAGCGAGAACCAAAGCATTCATCACACCAGCCCCAGCAATGTCCATCCGTTCAAAGGTGGGGTATTCGCGGCTAGCCAAGATCAGAAGCTCTTTTTGGCTGCCTGTGGAAAGCACATTGGCCAAAAGATAACCCATAGAATACGGGGTGGTGTTGGGCAACTGGTCTTCTTTATAGGTTTGATGAACGATAGAGAGCAACACCGGCTTTTGATTACTGGGCCATTCTAGAGTGGGATCGAGCACCGGCAATTGAGATTGCGATTTGGGATAAGCGGGGTAGTTTGCTTTGGCGGCGGTACTATTGGCAAAGGCATCGAGTGTCGTTTTAAACTGAGCATCTTGCCCGGGTTGAGGCAGCTTAACCACAGCCCCTTGAGGCGTATCACTGCGGTCCATCACACTCACTTGAATCCGGGTTTTATCAGCCGCAGTAGGATTCAGCAGGCGGGTCGCCTCATCATGGGCAATAAAGTTGTACCCGGTTTGACGTTCCAATTCCCCCATAATCGACCCCGCTTTGATAGTGTCCCCGTTCAGGATGCTTTCCACTTGCGCATGGGCGTTTTCGATCAGCCCAATCGATAGGCAAACAGGGCAGACACAGCCCCCAAACTTGATACTCACAGGCGATTTCGTAAATTGATCCGGCAGCGGTGTGAGGGACACGCGACCTTGAGAACGCGCGTGAGTAAGAACCGTAGAGGGGTTAAAACCAGAAAAAGGTGTCAGTTTCATCAGAAAAGCGCTTCCATTTATTTTAAATCAATAGTATTGCAATAGCTTGAATGATTGTACCCCAGTCCGGCCAAATTGGTTGGACGCTCATTGAGACACTCAAGATAATACCGTCATAGTATTGCAAATGAGAATTATTCTCAATGATTATTATGGGACACGAGAATCTTAACAGCGAGGATCACTCACCGTTTTGAAAAAACCAAACGCGATCGAAAATTGTTCAGGCTTTTTTGGGATTCCCGTTTTCGTCGAAACCGCGCTCCAAAAGAACGGTTTTAATGGCTTCGCGGAGATCAAATAAGAGTTCACGTGCTTTTTCAAAGGCAGGCGTGTTATTAGCCTTCTTGGCTTGTCCCCGTTGTTTGATGAGCGTGGTGATAATTTTGTTGAGTTCTCTCATTTGAGGATTGATTAACCCGTAAGCAATCGCAATGGCGATATGACGCAAGCCTTCGTTTTTCTCATTTCTTTTGACTGTAGCCACTTGGCCAATCGTGGTATTAGAAAACCCGCGAAGCGTCTTTGTATAAGCATCGCGTTCTGCTTGTCCTGCAAAACGGAGCCCGTATCCCCAGGAATCTCCAAAGCGATATCGTAATTGAGGATTTTCAGCCACGGGGGAAATCGTATTGAATGACATCAGGGGTCTCCTTCTGCAATCAGTCCTCAGCAGACGTGATGATTTTAAGAGCACTTGTTTTGAGAATGCTTCTCATTTACAATATTCAACTATCAGCATAGCAAAAACACAGAAATACAGAAACACGAAGATGCCAAGCGCTCTCTCTAATTTTACCTCGGGTTACAATCCTCATTCTACAAACTGGATGGGGAAATCAGCTTATAGATACCCGGTTAACAACCCTGTCAGTGTGTTCTTTGCCGCAACACAAGCAAAAAAACCTTCTGAAGAGAAGTCTAATGACGGAACTCTCAGCCTTAAAACGATTTTAAAAAAACCAAAAGTAATTGCAACATTGGCTGCTGGCGGGGCTGTTACACTGGTGGGGGTTTTTGCGGACTCTCTTGGCCTCGGCGGGATCGGTAAAGGGGTCAGCCTGACGACTGGATTACTCATTCTAAGCCACACCGTTCCAGTGGTATTAAGCCACTACGGTACTTATAAATGGGGCGAAAAACGCGCTCTCAAAAAATTGGGCGGCAGTGTTAGCACATTTGACGGGGTGAAGGGCTTATTAACCACCGGATTAAAACCACATATCGACCCCAATGAAGTCAGCGTCACTGTCTCTTCAGACGGGGACGAAGTGGTCATTCGCAGAAAGGCCAAAAAATAGGTCTAAGCTTGGTTTTTTACTCAGGCGACTCGCTTTTCTCTTTCAGTTCGCAAAAAAGCGCCGAATTTGGGGGCGTGATCTTTCTTTAATTCTGTCAGCCAATCCTTCATCTGCTTGGCCAAAAGCGCCATGTGTGACTCAAAAATCATATTATG
This sequence comes from uncultured Vampirovibrionales bacterium, assembly GCA_964654525.1. Classification (GTDB taxonomy): domain Bacteria; phylum Cyanobacteriota; class Vampirovibrionia; order Vampirovibrionales; family Vampirovibrionaceae; genus JAIEMW01. The sequence continues at coordinate 4,091 of CAZZIY010000011.1, forward strand.
ATGGGCATCTTCGACATGGTGCATTGTTTTTTGCTGACTGGGCATTAAATTATACCCATGGACCATCGCTTTGGGGTCGCAAATCGTATCTTTTCCAGCGACAAACATCAGGACGGGCTGGAAAACCCGCTTGGCTTTTGCAAAAGCTTCTAGAAATGTCATTTTACCCAGTTCAACAAAACTGGTCGCACTGAGAGAGGATACTTGTGACTTTGCTTCTTTGACCCAGGCCATCTCTTCAGACACTTCTGCGTCATCTTGATAGGGCATAGAAAGTGGGCGAGGCTTGGATAGGCCCAGTTGTTCCAGTAAATACCGTGTCGATGTCCGTAAGTAGAATAAGGGATCAAATGAGCTTCCCGCAGGACGATACGCTGGATTAATTAAAATGGCCCCTTTGACTCTTTTGGGCTTATCGGCCAGCAAATGGGTTATGGTAAGCGCCCCAAGACTGATGCCGCCCAGATAAACATCCCCGTCGTGTCTGTTGCTCAGGTATTCCACGGCAGCATTCAGCTCATCAACCAAATCTCGACGTGATTTCAGATGGCCTCGTTTGACAGGGTCATCTCCCAGCACCTGGGTGTCTAAACCGTAAATCAAGGGGTGTTCATCCAACACTTGGTCTACCAAGGGAGTAGCCCACTCTGTTCGCCCGCCGAGTCCAGGAACAAAAAGTACGACAGGTCCTTTGGCTTGCTCCACTTTGTCCTTCTGTCCTTTACGATGCCAATATCGCAGGGCCAACGCGGGTTTTTTGCCCCGAGAAACCTGAAGTACCTGGGATTCCAGCGGAATATGTTTGATAAACTCATCAAATGTCTCTGGCGGTTTCTCGCCTGGGAACGGTGCTTTCTTATTTTCCTTGCCAAACAATACCGTGTGAGGCAGGTTTTTAAAAATCAATGGTGCTATGACCGCATGCCGCGGCCTACCGATGGTTATTTGGCTCACAACGAGTTTCCCTGCTCCCAAATGGAAAGCCTAAAACAAGGATATTAAGACTAATTTGCGGCACTGCCCCTCAGCAGATTGATGCCACAAACTGTTATTATAATGAATCAAAGCAAAAGGTCAATCACACTATCTTTACTTTAGGCCGTAAAGCACAGCATACTTGTGCTCTAGATAGCGTATATAGTGATCTGGGCTGAATGCTTCTCCAGAAATTCTTTGAATCATATTTAACGGACTCTCGAGCGCCGCTGCTTGATGGACGTGCTGATTGAGCCACTGCTTTAAGGGCTGAAAATTCCCAACAGACAATTCTTTTTCAAGATCGGGGATCTGTTTTATGGCGGCTTGAAACAATTGTGCCGCGTACAATGTCCCCATGGTATACGTCGGGAAATAGCCAAACATCCCAGCCGACCAATGGATATCTTGTAGAAACCCTTCATTCGGATTTTTAGGGTCTATACCGAGATACTCCTTCGATTTTGCATTCCACGCGGCAGGTAAATCTTTTACAGCCAGTTTTCCATTGATCATGTCTCTTTCAAGTTCATAACGCATCATCAAATGTAAGTTGTAGGTCACCTCATCGGCTTCTGTACGAAGGACTGAAGGACGAACCTGGTTAATCTCTCGATATAATGTGTCGGCCGTGGCCGGTGCGAAAGCAATCGGAAAAATTTCTTTGAGCACAGCACTCAAAAATTCCCAAGTTTTTCGAGCTTTTCCTACCCAGTTTTCCCACAAAAGGGCTTGCCCCTCGTGCATCCCCAAGGATGTCGCTCTTCCTAAGGGAGAAAGCAGTGTTTTAGGAATGCCTTGGTCATAGAGTCCGTGTCCTCCTTCGTGAAAGACAGAATACAGTGACTCAACCAAACTATTTTCATCACCTCGCGTGGTGATACGCACATCATCCGGACCAGAAACAGAGGCATAGAAAGGATGTATCGACCTGCCTAGTGAGCCCCGACGAGGATCAAAACCCATCGCCTGTAAAACCGTTGCCCCCAACGCCCATTGTTTGGGCCAAGGAAAGGCCCCCTTCTGATCCAGCAGTCGCTGGCCAGGAACGCCTTCAGGATTCTGTTTTTTATACGCTTCTGAAGCCTGGATTCCAAGCAATAGCTTCTGTAATTTAGGCTTTAGCGAAGCATAGATCGACTCTAATTGAGAGGTGGTCAGCCCAGGCTCATAGATAGATAGCAACGTCTGGTAGGGTTCTGACTGCCCCGAAGATAGCCTTAATGCCTTTTCTCGCTCTAAGGCGACCAATTTCTCTAAAGAAGATAAAAATAAGCGGGAATCATTCGTTTCTCTGGCATGAACCCAGGCAAAGTGGGTTTCTGCTGTGACGGCAGCCAAAGATTTCACCAGCGCCAGAGGGATCCGCTTTAGTGCCGAAAAACGGTGAGTCATTCCCATTACCAACGCCTGCTCCAAAGGCGGCAGAGCTGTTAATACTTCTGGCTGGTTTAATTTTGCCAATAACTCACCCAGTCCTGGATTCGTCTGTTTTTGATGTAACACCACTGCTTGGCTCACCAGTTGCTGAGCTCTGGCATTAGCGGCGGCATTAGGCATAGCTGTTTCCGTATCCCAAATTAATAATTGAGAGATTTGCTCTAAGGCCTGTATTTCTAAGGCTCTGCTTTTCAACGCTTTCATTGTTCGTTGAGGATAAGCCGTCTTTCCCCCAGCAAAAAGGATTCCACCAAAGTCTCGACCATGAAATGAGCCCAGACTGAGGTAATCTGAAGCAGTGCGATTGCTTTTTCTGGAACGATAAGCTGGCTGGGTTGTTTGGACTGGCGCCACGTGCATGAATAATCTCCCCCCTTCCCCAAGAGGCCAGTATTATACCGCAAAAATTGAGTGAGATAGCACTCAATTCATCCAATTATTTAGCTGGTTAACTCCGGGTGTTGCAACACCCAGACAATGGCTTCAGCACGGGTTTTTACACCGATTTTGCTGTACACATTGTACAAATGATTATGCACCGTTTTAGGGCTTACTATGAGTAAATCCGCCAGTTGCTGATTGGAATATCCTTTGCTGAGTGCAATCAACACTTCTTTTTCTCGTTGAGTCAGCTTTTCCAGAATATCCAGAGTCATCTTTTGTTGTTGAGAAACATGCGCTGCTTTATCCGCTAGTTCTGGGCTCAATAACAAATCGCGACCGGCGTGTACGTCTCTGATACCCGATATCAAGACTTCTGTTTCAACATCCTTCAGCAGAAATCCTTTGGCACCTATCGCCATGCACTGTTGAATCACCGTACCGTCATCTTGGTTGGTCAGCATAATCAGTTTGGCAAGAGGCCAGGCGGTCAATATGGCTCTTGTCGCTTCGTAACCACTCAATTTGGGCAGGTTAATGTCCATCAGTATGACATCAGGCTTTTGCATCATGGCATGCATCACAGCCTCTTCGCCGTTACAAGATTCTGCGACGACAGAAATATCGGCTTCCATTTCTAGTAGCTGTTTTAATCCCTGGCGAACAATCGTATGATCGTCCACCAGCTGAATTCGAATCATATCAGTCATCACCGTCGCCTTTTCTAGATAATTAATTTTCTGGGTTTTCTGACCAAGTGAAGACTATTCGAGCGCCAGACTTCCCTTCAGGCCCGTTTCCATTGCCTTCTAACAGGCTATTGCCTGTTTGTAGCTCGCAAGAGACCCCGGCTTCAGAGGCCCGCTCAAACAACCCCACCAAACCAAAATGGCCTTCTTGAATGAGATCATCATCACTCGGTTTTGGTCTTTTGGAATGAACCCAAGGGAAACCCCGTCCATCATCTTGAACAATCACTCTATTTGGCTCCAAAATCACCTGGATTTGCTGGGCTTGACTGTGCTTCACTGCATTTCTAACGGCTTCTTGAATCATCCGAAAAACATGGAGTCTGGCCCGCTCCGAAAACCGTTGTTCTATATGGCTCCCGGCATTCATCTCAGGCAGCGGGCTTGTTGTGTTGCTTCTGGCAAAAAGTTTATCTTCCAAAATAAATTGAATTTCGGGATGTTCACGGCTTCTTTGTTCTAAAAATTGAGCAATGGCTGGAGAAAAGCCGAGTGAATATAGGGATTCAGGTCGCAAGTTGCGGCTAATGCTGCGAACACTTTGGATTACTTCACTCACACCGTGACTCAATTTTGCAAACCCTTGCTCAGTCCACTCGCTAAATTGTGCCGGTTTTTGACTGCGGAGTTTTTCTGCCAGTTGCACTTGGAGTTTCAACGAGGTCAATTGCTGCGCCACCTCATCATGAAGTTCTCGAGAGATTCTGAGCCGCTCAGACTCCACCGATTCATCTCGACTAAGCAGGGCCTGATTCAATGCCTTTGAACTCTCTCTTAACTTTCGATTAAGTGCGTTCATGACACGCTGCGTTGATAACATCCAGGGAATCCACTGAACAAAGCCGACAGCGATGAGAGCCACTCCCATGGTATAACCCAAGATCTTTTTCATAAAAGCCTGTTGCCAACTACGGCCAAACTGAAAATCCCCAAACGTCAGCCAGTGGAGTGTCGGCGGATCATCTAGAATATCAATCCAACTCCCCATCATCAGTAATCCCACACCCCACACCACAAAAGGCCAACCGTATTGCCGTACTTCTGGATAGCGCTGCTGACAGAGAAGACATAAGATAAACAAGACTGAAACCACCAATGCATGAACTGTTTCCACCAAAATGGTGTGCATTTGCCATTCAGCATCTAAATAGGCGGTAAGTGCACCAATCAGCAAAAATACAGGAAAGATCCAGGTCTGTACCCCCCATTTTGCTGGTACTTCCCATTTAGATTGTATCTCAGGCTCTGATTTTAAGGGGTTGTCCAAAATGGGGTTATTTCCTTACTCATAGGGAATTCCTAATGACATATTACCTAAATTGAAGGAGGCAGAAATAGGAAATTTTTCCCAGAGAGATTAAGGACTTTTCCTCAGGCGCTGTGGGTGCTTTTCGAGTTTTATAGAAGCATCGACAAAACAACACACCCAAGCAAAGGAGATTGAAACAATGGTCAGCCTGATGAACAGCTATTCACCTACGGCAACAAATTATGGATACGGCAATCCGACACAAAGAATGGCCAGAATCCTCAGCCAAGCCGTGGTTTCACCAACCAGTATCAACCCTGTCTATGAAGAATCACCCACTTCAGGTTCCAAACTTGGTCTCGGTGGGCTGATCAAGAAAACACTGAAAACTATGTTGATCGGCACAGGCCTGTTCTTGGCTTACCGGTGGTTTAAAAACCACCAAGCTGCCAAACAAGCGGCCCGTGCAGAATAAGCGCTGGATTTACCCACACACATCACTTCGAATGCGTTAGAGATAGCATGGCGGTCTAACCCACACCTCAGACCGCCCTTTTCTTTTGAAAATCGTAGGAGGTTAAAGCATTAATGAACGTGTCTCATTCGTCCATTTATCATCCCGCAAAACAGCCCCCAAAACCACCTGAGAAGCAGTCCGTTTTTTCAAGTTCCGGGAAAACGTCATTCAGCGCTACGGTGCCCTTAAATCAACCCAAAGAGGTGAGATTCTCAGCGGCCTCTGCTACAGGTTCAGAAGCCGACTTGAGTGGACTCAATAACGCGATGAAAGAAATCCTGTCGAAGCTAGAAGAACTGCTCAAACCCTTTAAACCGTTTATTGAAAAACTCAAAAACAACCCATTGCTTCTGTTAGTTGGTGGGTTGCTAGCGGCCTTTGGGTTTAACGGTCTTCAGGGGAAGCCCAAAGAAACTGCTGAAGCAGAAACCTAAAACATAAATATAACAGCATGTAACAAGGTCGGTTGAAAAGACTCAATTTCAGCTGACCTTTGTGTTTGTTTGTTCTTGTTGTGTGTTCAATTTATCCCGAGTGAAAGTAGTTAAACCATTGTGATCCAGAGCCCTGTTTCCCATTTCAATTCCACTCATGCGTCTAGTACGACGTTCTGGCCCGTCCAGACGGCTCCAACACATCCCATATTGCGCTCTTGCTCAGTCAAAGAAACGAGCCAGGAGCCTCATTTTTCTGGTGATATGAAGCGACGCAAACAAACAGGCTCCCATCCCGATGGGAAGAAGATATTTACAGTATCTTCTGCCGTCTCAGGGGCCGCTATTGTGGGGTCAACACTTATTTGCGGTCATGCCGCATGGTTGGCAATCCCATGGCTACTGTATACCGGTGTTGGTGTTCACGACATCACCCAAAAACGTCATACAATTTTGCGAAATTTCCCTGTAATTGGTCATTTTCGTTATTTTGCCGAAATGCTTCGGGATCCGTTTCGTCAGTACTTTGGTGATGGAGATGCCGACAAACCCTTTACCAGAGACCAACGCAGTGGTGTGTATGCAGCCGCAAAAGGGGATAAGCAAACCCGGCCTTTTGGCACCCAGATGGACGTGTATAAACCGGGCTACATGTGGATTAATCATTCACTCAGCGCGAAACCTCCTGCCGTAACAGAGCCCAGACTAAAAGTAGGTGGACCCCAGTGCAAACAACCCTATGCGATTTCACGTTTCAATGTTTCCGGCATGAGTTATGGGGCACTCAGTAAAAATGCGGTTTTGGCTTTAAACAAAGGCGCTAAACTGGGTGGGTTCTACCAAAGCACAGGAGAGGGTGGATTAAGCCCCTTTCATTTTGCACAAGATACCGATATCGAAGCACCGGACTTTGATTTCGACCAATTTTTTATCCAGAACAAAGATAAAATTGCCGCTGAAGGCGGCGATCTAGTCTGGCAAATTGGAACAGGTTACTTTGGTTGCCGAACAGCAGAAGGGAACTTCGATCCCCAGCTCTTTGCAGAGCGTGCGAAACTACCCACTGTGAAAATGATTGAAGTGAAGCTCTCTCAAGGAGCAAAACCGGGGCATGGGGGCATTTTGCCAAAAGAAAAACTGACCCGAGGCATAGCCAAACTGCGCCGTGTCCCCCACGGACAAGATGTCCATTCTCCACCAACCCACAAAACATTTGATACCCCCCGCGGACTCCTTCAATTTGTTCAGCAATTGCGCGAACTCTCCGGTGGAAAACCTGTTGGTTTCAAGCTATGCGTCGGTAACCGCTATGAGTTTTTAGGCATTTGTAAAGCCATGTTGGAAACTGGCATTTACCCAGATTTTATTACCGTCGACGGTGGGGAAGGCGGTACCGGTGCTGCGCCTCGACTTTTTACCGATCATATTGGCACCCCGCTGGATGATGGTTTGGTGTTTGTCCATAACGCTCTAAAGGGGATAGGACTTAGAGACAAAATTCGGGTCATCGCTTCTGGGAAAGTGACCAATGGCTTTGATATTCTCACCAAACTTGCCCTCGGGGCAGATTCTGTCAATGCAGCCCGAGCGATGATGTTTGCTCTTGGATGTATTCAGGCGCTTCAATGCGATACCAACAACTGTCCCACCGGTGTGGCTACCCAAAAACCCAGTTTGGTCAAGGGCCTGGATGTGAACGACAAGTTTGTTCGTGTGGCCAATTACCAAAAAGCCACGATCAGAGACATGCTAGAAATTATTGGCGCCGCCGGCCTTGACAGCCCCAGCCAAATCCGGGCCCGAATGCTTCATATCCGTGACCGACAAGGTAATGACAGGACCCTGGACACCGTATACCCAAACATTCCTGTAGGAAGTTTGCTGAACTTAGCCACCGTTCCTGAAGATTTTAAAAAAGATTGGGAAATCGCTACAGCAGACGCTTTTGTTCCACCTGGCGTTGTGCCTGAGAAGCGAAAAATGGTATCACTAACCGTATTAAAAAACGGGAAACCTCAGCAAGAAGAGGTTGAGGACTGGTAGCCAGTTGTCTGGTGATTTTTGAGTGCCCACTGCCAGGCAGTTTGAATGGTTTCTTCTAGGTTAGGATAACGGGGCTGCCATCCAAGATGGTGCCGAATTTTTTGCGCACTGGCCACCAGTGAGGGGGGATCTCCAGGGCGTCTAGGCCCCATTCGAACCTCAATGGACCTTCCACTAACACGTTGGCAAGCAGCAATCACCTCTTTGACCGAGTGTCCGGTTTCTGTTCCGATGTTATAGTGCTCTGAATCCCCTTCGGCACTCAAATAAGCCAAGGCTAAGCGGTGTGCTTCTGCAATATCCATAATATGCACGTAATCACGGATACAGGTCCCGTCTGGGGTAGAATAATCATTCCCAAAAATATCCAAATGGCTTCGTTTGCCTAAGGCAACGTCGAGTGCCAATGGAATCAAATGAGTTTCTGGCTGATGACATTCTCCAATGGGCAGTGTTGGATGGGCACCAGCCGCATTAAAATAGCGCAAACAGACGCTTTTAAGTCCGTATGCCACGTCAAAATCTTGGAGCATCCTTTCTACCATTTGCTTGGTAGCCCCATATGGGTTGATGGGTCGCTGAGGGTGGGCTTCATCCAAAGGGAGATAGTCCGGATCGCCGAAAATGGCACAGGTAGAGGAAAACACCAAACGCTTTACTCCAGCCGCCACCATAGTTTGAAACAGCCGAAGGGACCCATTGACATTATTGGCGTAATATTTAGCGGGATCCTGAACCGATTCGCCCACATAGCAATGGGCTGCAAAATGCATCACCGCATCCACAGAAAAGTCTTGCAGCACTTGCAGAACAACGGCTGGGTCTTGGGTATTTCCTTCCACCCAGTCATCGGCTTGGATTAAATGAGAAAAGCCGGTCGAAAAATCATCTAAAATCACCACCCGGTGACCATGGGCTTTAAGATGGGCCACACAATGTGACCCTATATAGCCTGCCCCACCCGTAATTAAAACTGTCTGAGGAGCAACGTCTAGCTTGTTTAAGGCAGTATTTAGCATCAATTCTCCAAGAGTTATCGTATCATAAGAGACTCATGTTCCTCATTCCTATCTAACAAGCGCTAAACCCAAGAGCTAAACCCGAGAGCTAAACCAATGAATACTCCTCTTAAAACGACTGAAAATCTTTCGCCTGACGAAGAGGCCCGGATTCGTGAGCGGATATCGCATATCCCAATTGTCCATTCCTTAGGTTTTATTTCCATGGACTTTGCCGTCGGGGTTTGCCAAGCAGAGGTGGCCCACAAGCAAGAATTTGACGGGATTTTTGAAAGTTTCCACGGCGGGATGTTGATGACAGTCGCAGATACCATTGCCTGCTTTGCGATTATGACACTGAGCGGGGCTGAACAACCGATGGCCACCACTGATATGAACATTCGCTTCTTGGCACCGTGCCGCAGCAACGTGCGAGCGGTTGCCAAAGTCATCCAATTCGGTAAATCTCTCTGCCCCGTCCAAATTGATCTATACGATATGAAGAACACCCATGTAGCTGTTGCCCAAGTCACCTATATGCGGCTTAAGCCCAAAACAGCCTCATAAATTTCATTTAGGCTTTGCCAGAAAAAAGTTACCAGGGGGCCGTTCTAGTTTTGAACAGGGGATCGAGGCCACTGGAAAGAGGCTGTAGTGCATTGAGTTGAATATCGATTTTGGTTTTAGACTCTCCTGGTCGGTAATTCAAGGCCCCATCAGACTCATCAGGTGGTTTGATAAATCGAAACTTTGTGATCCCGACTAACTCATATCCTGTCCGGTTACTCGGGATTGGACCTATTTGGACATCCCCAATCGGATCTAGCCAAAGGGGGGCAGTCAGCACACGACGCTGCCCGTCCCACTGATACTGTTGGTAGATCAATAGATTACTCATAGTTTGTGGGTCATCCAGCAGAGGCTTTATCGTGAGGGTCTCTGGTTTCTGGAAGTCCCCTTCCCACTGGCCCACTAAGCGGTATCGAATCTGTTTATCAGGTCCTGGCTGATTATCTAAAACCCTGCCATCAGGAGCCAGCCAGTATTGTCGGGGGGTAAAACGCGGCGGGTTTTGAGGATCTCCACAGCGGCTCGTATCAATCACCACCTCATAAGTACTATTTTGGGTACTATTTTTGGGAACAGGCCGACGGGAAGTTGGTAATGCAGCAAGTAAACGCTGAATAAAATGGGCTTCCGTTTGCGGCAAAAGGGTCTCATTAGGATGATTACTCCCAAGTGCCTGTCGGTTTGAAATATTACTGACAATCCCGGTCACTTTTTCAACCCCAGATTGTTTTAAAGCATTGGCCAAAGAACGGATATCCTGATCTGAATAGTCAAACCAGCCACTATGAGTAGCATCCAAATAGACCTGAGCCCCTGCTGTCGAATACAGTTCGGATACTTTCTGCAGAAGCGAAGTCCTCTGGGAAAGGAGAGCACCGTTTCCCTTTACGGCAAGCCCCAAGGCATGGCCCAGACTGTCGGGCTCAAGGTATACCTCTGGGGCGATATGATTTTTTTTCACGAAGCGAGCAATTTGATCCGCCAATTGTTTATTTTCTGCCAAATAATTCTCCTCTGAGGAAAACCCACCGGCAGACGCTTGTCCCACATCTCGCTGAGGAATACAATAAATGACCATTGATGGGACGGCCTGTTGCGCTTCAGCGGCCAACAAGACCTGTTTGAGCTTGGGTTGGTTGACGCCGACAGAGGTGAATTGATCGAGCCAAATCGCATGGGGTTGTTGCGTTCGCTCGTAACTACTCGTCCAGACAGGTTTTAATAAGGGCTTTTGCAAGAAATCATCCAGTAGTTGTTTTGTTTTCTTTTTTTGAGAGAGGATGGGTTGAGTGTCTCTCTTGGTCATTATTTTATCTTTTATTGGCTTGGCTCCAGCCCAAAAGCAAGTGGCAGAACAAGTGAGAACAAAAACGAGAGACGAAACGATACCAATCCGCAGAATACCCATCCGTGCTTTCAGCATACTAAAGATCCCATTCGTTCGAAAATCTTCTGCATTGAAAATCCTTTACTTCATAAAACCCTTATACTTCATAAAATCATTTACTTAGTGGACTCAGTTTTACCATCATCAACCGAGTATCAATACTAAGCCAAAGTATGCCAAACAATGGATACTTTAAGCAATTTCCTCTCTGGATAGACTTTGTTAGATAGAAGCACACAGATAGACTATGGTAACCCCTCTCAAACACTAATGCGGACATTTCTGATTAAATTTTTCTTGTTCACCGTCCCTATCATTATCATTGGACTGGGCCTGGTGTACTTTTTTGGACAACCACTGCTAAACTGGTTGCTGCCTTCTGATTTATACATTGGCTACATCGAAAGTCGCCAGGCAGTGGCGGCTATCTCAACAGAGTATATCGACAGTCTGACTCGGCCCCTGATTCCCAATTCATCTTTGGGTTTGCCGTTATACATGCAGGGTGTCATCTCGGTGCTGCTGATTTTGGTGATGTTTTTTATCACCAAAGTCTTTCACCAGAGCCGCGTGTTGGTGATGGTGCTGACCAGCCTCACCATTGTGCGCCATTTACTCTGGCGGGGTCTTGAGACCTTAGATTTTTCTTCTCCGGCAGGCACCGTGATTGGTCTGTTGATATACGCTGCCGAACTCCTTGCCTTCTTCTCACTCGCCCTTGGCTATTTTCAAATCTACAAACTGACAGACCATAAACCGGTTGACCTCAACCAAATTCCTGATAATTTATGGCCCACCGTGGATGTGTTTGTGTGTACCTATAACGAACCGATTGCTGTCGTTTACCGGACATTGGTTGGTTGCCAGGCCATTGATTACCCCAAAAAACGAGTGTATCTGCTTGACGACGGAAACCGCCGGGAAATGGCAGCGTTGGCTGACAAATTAGGCACTGGTTATATCAGCCGAACCAGCAATGAGCATGCCAAAGCCGGTAATTTAAACAACGCAATGAAGTACACAGACGGGGATCTCATTCTCGTCTTTGATGCGGATCACGTCCCCTGCAATAACTTTTTATCGGAAGTGGTCGGATTTTTCACCAACGAAAAAATGGCATTTGTTCAAGCCCCTCAGCATTTTTTCACCCCCGATCCTTTCCAGAGAAATCTCGCACTGGAAAATACACTGAATAACGAACAAGATTATTTTTTCCACGTGGTTCAAGCTGGCAATGACCATTGGGGTGCCACATTTTTTGCCGGCAGTTGCGCTATTTTTCGCCGTAGGGCCTTAAGCGAAATTGGTGGTTTTGCCACAGAAACCATTACAGAGGACGTACACACAGGTCTCAGACTGCACGCACTGGGCTGGGAATCGCTGTACTACAATAAATCTCTTTCTGCTGGTTTATCCACGGATAATTTTGCCGACTTTGTGAAACAACGAAACCGCTGGGCCAAAGGAATGACCCAAGTCCTCCACTTTGATCATCCACTGTTTGTTAAAGGCCTCACCATACCTCAGCGAATTTGCTATCTCACCGGGATCTGGTACTTTTTCCACGGACTGCCGAGAATGGTGTTTTTAATTGCCCCTCTCTTCTTTTTGCTCTTTGGATACAAAACCATCAATGCCGGTTTTTTGGAAGTTCTTACCTACTATACGCCCAGTTTTTTCTGTTTACTGATGGGTTTTTCAGTTATTTCCAGAGGCCTGCGTCAGAGTGTTTGGTCCGAAGTCTATGAAACCGCACTGTGTTTTTATCTGCTCACCATCACCACGCTAACGTTGATTTTTCCCAAAAAAGCCAATTTCCGCGTCACCCCCAAAGGGACACTCTCTGAGACACTCATTTTTAACTGGCAAATTGTGCTACCGCAAATTGTGATTACTGGACTGATGGTCTTTGGCATCTTTCTGGCGATTGGTCGGGCCATTAATTCCCCAGAGTATATGGGGGGAATTTACACCAACATGTTTTGGACCATGTACAATTTGGGGCTCTTATTTGGCGCCATCTACGTTGCGATGGAACAACCCCAATACCGCTTTGCCCCTCGTGTCAAACGACAGTTATATGCGATGGTTCGATTACTGGACGGCTCCGTTGCGGTCGGGGAAACCCTCAATATCAGCGAAAGTGGGATTGCCATCATGTTTGATCAAACCATCCCATTAACGGGGCAACTCCATTTGCAAATCACCGATTGGAGCTTGAATGAAACCAGTACATTCAAGGTCCAGGCCGTAAGAAGTCACATCAACCAAAACAAGCAACACATCGTCGGCTTTCACATTGTAGAGCGTAGTGATGAGCAGCATCAAAAACTGATCCGTCATATGTTTAGTTCGCCTGAAGTATGGTTGGATCATAATATAGAAACACGTCCTAGCCGCTCTTTAGTGAATTTATTGACATCCCCGCTTCGGTTATTAAATCTTAAAAATGCGCTGCCTCAAAAACGAAGAACCGTTCGTTTTGAGTACTACTTACCTTGCGCGCTGGAAATTAACGGGCAACAAATTCAAGGGCACACCAATGATGTCAGTGAAACCGGCATTATGGTCTACACAGAGCAAGCCGTACAAATTGAAGCCGATATGACAATTCATATCCATGTCCTGTGGCCGAACGGGCAAATTAGCGATTTTGTCACCAGAATTGCAAGAATGGAACATACAGTAGAAGGCCATATGAAACTGGCACTTCAATTTATTAATTTATCCCTCGAAAAACGCCTCAGTATTATTCGCCAACTCTATAATGACTGTGACAGTCTGATTCGGGTCGCACCCACACTTCACAAAATTTACTACTGTGAAATTATTCAACCAGACGGAACTCACATTAATGGGTATACAGAGGAGATCAGTGAGGGAGGTTTGATTGCTGGTATTAAATCAAATGAAAATGTTTCTCTGCAGTCAAATGACCGAGTGGTGATTCATATTTTCTGGAATCGGAATACTTATTCTACTTATCAGGGTATCGTTAAAAGTTTGCATCAAAATCAAGAATACAATTTACCGCAAGCCCGTATCGCCTTTGAAAACGTGGATTTACAAACATTGTACGAACTCAAAAAACATATTCATCAGCCCTTGGATATGAGTGTGTCTTAAAAATAATTTCCCCAAAATACGGAACGTGTTTTAAAATAGAGAATGTTGAGACCGTGCTAAATTTGTTCTGGCGGTCACATGCAGGATCTCACTATCCTAAGACGTTTCGGTTGATAATCATTGCGTAAACCCATGAGGCTCATGATATGCGGCTTGCTGCATCTGTGCGAATCGCTTCTATCACAACATTTTGCCTAGTTGGACTGCTGGGTACACAGATTGTCATGCATGCAGCCGGTCTGCCGGCCGGCAAAACACATGCCAGCCCCTCTTTTAAGGCTGGGCTTGAAGCCTTCAATAAGGGCTATATTCAAAAAGCGATTCCTGCATTTGAATCTGCGTTTAAAACAGATTCAAGCAATTTAACCGCAGGGACTTGGTTGGTGAAAGCCCTGATGAGGCAAGGTGGTGCGGCTAATACAAAACGAGCTGAAACGGTTCTGAGAAAAATATTAATAGCACATCCTGGTGACCCGTGGAGTGCAGAAAAATTGGGGACAATGCTGAGTTGGCATGAGTCTTCTCAGCCTGAAGCTGGAAAATGGCTGAAGGTAGCCGTTGATAACAGTCACGTCAATAATGCATATTCAGCCTCACTTGAAACGCAAATTTTATTGACTGAGGTGCTGAGTTGGACAGGGAAATATGCTGAATCTGTAAAATACGGGACTCCTATTCTGGCTCAAGTGCCTAATACTCGCGGAAGCTGGTTTGAAGCATATGCGCTAAGTTTAATCAAGACAAAGCGTTGGGATGAAGCCAAAGCACTGTATGAGGGTCCTCTTCGTTCTGAGCTTGATACGAATCCTAATGTGATTGCTGCCTATGCGGACAC
>CAZZIY010000012.1:0-18531 GCA_964654525.1 uncultured Vampirovibrionales bacterium
ATTCATGTGAGCGACTTGTCTAAAGACATCTTCCATTTGTACCGCCTGAAGGTAACTGGGGCTTTGCCCAAGAAGCTTCATCAGCTCACAGATAGTCTCTAGTGGGAGGGGTTGCTTGGTATCCAGTTCAGAACGTCCACACAGCAGAGCAAGGTTCGCTTTTTCGTGTTGTCTCTCTTGGATTTGTTTGGTCCTCAGCGCCTCTGTGGGGTATAAATTCAGTTGGGTTCTTATTTCAATGTCTTTTTCGAGCCAAAACCCTTGGAGCGTGGGTAAATCATGAGTAGAAACAGTTACCATGGCCTGTGGCGTATAACTGTCTGCAGGGTGGTACTGCTGTTGTTCATTTTTTTCAAAGTAGAACACCTTGTATGAGAGTATATTGGCCGACCGCATTTTGCCGGCCATTTCGGGTGGGACTGTGCCGAGATCTTCTCCTATCACCACGCATTGATTGCGCACACTTTCAAGGGCAAGAATCCCAAGCAAATCATCGATTGGGTAGGATACATAGGTCCCAAAATTTGCATCTGGCGCATTTTGAGGAATCCAAAATAAACGCAGCAGTCCCATCACATGATCGAGCCTTAATGCCCCAGCGTACCGCATATTCTGTGAAACCATTTCAATGAAAGGTTGATAGGCACTGGCCTGAAGCTGTGTGGGAATCCAAGGAGGCAGACCCCAGTTTTGACCTTTTTGATTTAACTCATCGGGAGGAGCGCCTGCAGCCATATTAAGCGCATAGCAATGAGGGCGACGCCAGACATCAGCTCCACCTATATCAGAACCGACTGCCAGATCAAAATATAGACCTAAAGGCAGACCGTGCTGCTGGTAACTTGCCTTAAGCTGGCTTAACTGTTCGTGGAGAAGCCACTGTAAATACTGATAAAACTGGATCTCACTCGGGTGTTTTCTGGCAAAGGCCTGAACCGTCTCACTCTGACAGTCTCTGTATTCAACCGGCCAGACGGGCCAGCCCCAGTGCATGGGGTCTTTGCCGAAGAGAAAGTCTTGCAAGGCGAAAAAAGTGGCTGTTTCCAAAAGCCGATTGCCTTCAGCTTTGCAATAATCTAGAAAAGCTTTGCCTCTAGGTGTTTTTGGAGCTAAAAGTGTTTTAGAGTCGAGATGCTTGGCTTGGAATGAATCAAAGCCGCGCCTTAAGGCTTTTAGTTTTTGTGCAGAGACCGCTGGGTAATCAACAAAATTTTTAGTTTCAAGAGGAATCGATGCTTGAGAATCTTGAGATTCTTGAATTTCGGGAATATCTTTTAGAGAGAGATAAAGCGGGTTGAAATAAGCCCGTGAACTCGGTGAATAAGGACTGTAATGTGCTGGGTTGTGAGGAAATAGTGCATGTAAGGGATTTAGACCAATAAAGCCAGCACCGTTTTGACCGGCCCATTCGATCACCTGTTTGAGATCCCCAAAATCTCCTATACCACGCTCTTGAGCGCTCTTTAATGCATATAGCTGCAGAGTGGGGCCCCAGAGCTTGCCCTCAGGACGTGTCAATGCTTCTGGCAAATAACATTGACCGGGAGTGACAATGAGTGACATCGATTGTGAGCCATGCTCAGACAAAAAACTCAGGGTGTGATACCCAGAGGGAAGGGGTGTGAGGCGGGACGGTAATCGTAATTGACGGTCTCCATCAAAGATACAATCAGCTAAGGGGATTTCAACGCGAGTTTCATCCTCAAGGGTGAGAGCAAGCGTTATTTTTTCTAATTCAGGAGCGGTAACACTTCTGCAAAGCTTAATTTGCGGGGGCCCTTGAGATGTAGCCCATACCAAAACGGTGGGTAGTAGTTGCTGGTCACTTGTGACCGCACTGGCTGAAGCCAGCAACGACTGGACACTCTCAAGTGTTGACGTGGGAACTTGATGCGGTTTACCCCAGACATCCTCCCATTCATGAGCAACGGCATTGCTTAATTGTGATGTTTCGGTGGCAGTCATATTGAGGGGTTACCGCTTAAATTTTTAAATACCGGTGAATGGACACCATTGCACCCCCAGAACCAACAATAATCCCAATAATCAGCATGGTCATAATGATCATCGGCTGGTTTTGTGACGATATGGTGTAATCAAATTTCTCAAATATCTGTGCCATGGTCAGCTCTACGAATGAAAGCGGGAAACATGCGATCACAGAACCAACCAGGCCGTATGTTGCACCCTGAAGAAAGAAGGGAAGACGGATATACCAGTTGCTAACGCCCATCATCCTTAAAATTTCAATTTCTCGCCCACGCGCCTCTATCAATAGGTGAATCGTGTTGCTGATAATGAACAAGGTCAACAGACCAAAGAAAGAGGTGAGACTCATACCAACGGCAGATAAAATACGAGAAAAGGTTTCCAGCTTTTGGAGCACATTTTTAGCGAATGAAACTGTCTCAACACCTTCAATAGCTGTAATCTTTTTGGCCACATCTTCAATATAGCTTGAATCACTCGTCAATACATGGAGTGTGGCTGGTAATGGGTTTGGAATATCAGGAACATCATAGGTTGCTTTCATCTCCTCCCAAGCCTGCTCACGAGAGACGGTCTCAATTTTACTGATATGAGGGAGTGCCTGAATTTGCTGACGAACTGTTCCAACATCAGCACTGTCTTTGAGATAAGCAGAAATTTGTACGCCAGCACCGACACTGGCAATAAAATTTTGAGTTTCCAGAAAAAAGGCGAGTAAACTGCCAAAAATGCTAAGAATGGATGCCATTGTAATAACAATGACCAGATTCATCCAAGCCGAACGCCGAAGTCCGCCCCAGGTCTCTTCTAAAATACGGACGGCAATGCGAAACTCAGAGGCCACCGATTCAAGTAAGGGCATACTTTCTGTCATTACTGATAGATGCCTCCGACCACATCTTTGGCAAGCTCTCCGTTTCGGAAAGAGATGACCCGCTTGCGCATTGCATTGACAATGGTTTGGTTGTGAGTAGAAAGCAGAATGGTTGTTCCTCGCTGATTAATTTGTTCTAAGAGCGACATAATTTCTAATGAGGTTTCTGGATCCAGATTTCCAGTAGGCTCATCAGCAATCACCAGCGAGGGGCCGTTCACAATTGCCCGGGCAATACCGACTCGCTGCTGCTCTCCTCCAGAAAGTTCTTCGGGCCGTGCATCCACCTTATCAATAAGGCCAACCACTTTGAGTGCGCCCAGTACCCGTTTTCGGATTTCTGTAGGCCCAACTCCCAGTGCTCGGAGTATGTAAGCAACATTATCAAAGGCAGTTTGCCCTGGTAGCAGCTTAAAATCCTGGAAAACTATGCCCATGCGTCTTCGCAGCTTGGGAACTTGATTGGGTTTGAGCTTGGAAACATCAACCCGGCCGACCAAAACCAGACCACTGGTAGCCACTTCTTCTCGGTAGATGAGTTTCATGATGGTTGATTTACCGGCCCCTGAAGGCCCAACAAAAAAGACGAACTCTCCTGTTTCAATCTCAAAACTCACATTGTTGAGGGCGGTGAGGTTGCCGTACTGTTTGGTGACACCGAGGAATTTAATCATTGTGTATGGTTACTCTGTCCGTGTTAAGGCATGGGGGGGCCTCATTGTGTGACGGTATTTTGCTGCCAATCCACAATAGTAAAATCAATGAGGTGGGTCAAGTTCCACCCGGGGGTATTCCGCTACAGTAGCGAATAAAAAAGAGTTACTTGACATCTGGATTCAAATCACTGCATAATTTCTCTTCAAATCTCGTTATTTATTTGAATGAGATTTTATGAGCGCAACAAAAATACGACAAGGACTTTACCTGCCGTGATTTCGATTCAGACCAATTCATTAGCCTTGAATCCCTCCACAGTCTGGTGTACGCAGTCCTGTCTATGTCATTTTTACCGTGCTTTCACAACCATGTTGATGTGTAGCTAACCTAAGCCCCAAATCTCTCCCACTACTTAGGTTAAACAAGGTCAACACTTTCATCACCTTAGAAAGTGTCCACCTGCTTACATTTGACAGATACTGTGAAAGGACTTAAATATCATGCGCATTATTACCTCTACGCTTAACAACAACGTCTCTTTGGCAATTAAAGCCCCCACCAGCAACGAGCATTCTGCTAAATTTACTTCTAATCAAACTAAATCTGAGCCCAAGTCTGAGCTTCCTGGGTTTTTTAGACCCTATTTCGGCTCTTCAAATGTGCAAACGACGCCTAAATTTGGGGCGATCGCTGG
Source organism: uncultured Vampirovibrionales bacterium (assembly GCA_964654525.1). Classification (GTDB taxonomy): domain Bacteria; phylum Cyanobacteriota; class Vampirovibrionia; order Vampirovibrionales; family Vampirovibrionaceae; genus JAIEMW01. The sequence continues at coordinate 4,215 of CAZZIY010000012.1, forward strand.
GTATAAAGGCCCGTTTAATACGCTGTGGCTTTCCACGGACTTTAAAGACGGTACGTCTAACGGGGCCATTATTCGACGTTTCCGAGATGTGCAAGCTTACGCTGCCTTGTTAACGCCAACATCTCTTGCGAGTGGCTTTGTTAGAGATTCAGCATTTGATCAGGGTGTTAACGCAGCAAAAAGTGGTGGGTTCTTGGATATTCAATCCCTCAGTGATATCCCCTTCAAAAATATTGACTATGCCGGGCTGACATTGCTTCGTTTGGCAGGGGGCGAAGCCAATAAGAATATTTATATTCACGTCACAGACCCTGCTGTGGGTGCAGCAGAGCAAGGTAACGAACGTAGCATCTTGGTGAGCCAGAATCACGGGATTTTGATTGGTCCCAATAATGGAAGTTTGTCACTGATCGCAGCACATTTGGAAGCCACCGGCGATCGTTACAAATTGCTCGCCATTGATCTTGATAAAGTGCGTGCTTTTGAAGCCACTAGACTGCCTGGTGTCCCTTTAGCCAATACCTTTCACGGGCGAGATGTGTTTGCGGTTGTGGCTGGGGCGATTGCTGCTGGAATAACCCCAGAAAGTTTTGCCAAACCAGAAACTATTCGACCTGTGAGCAGTGAATTTGCAAAACCTGTGAGACTATCTCGGCGCCCTGTGCCCGTTAAAATCCAGGCCGTGCAAGACAACACTGCTGGTAATCTCAAACTGAATGTAGCGCTCACACAAGCCGAATTTGATGCTTACGTTCAAGAAGGTGTGTCCTTCTTGGTCACCAATCCTAAAGATCCTTCCCGTGTAAAGCTAGAGAACATTCCTGCTCGTAAGACGTTCAAGGATGTTGAACCGGGTGATGCCTTGGTTTATCTGGGTAGCACTGAAGCTCCCGGGCCAGGGAAGCGTTATTTAGAGTTGGCTATCAACCTTGGTGATGCGGGTAAGGCACTTGGCTTAGATCCTGCCAACGCCAGTGCAGAAACGCTTAACTTTTACGTGCTCCATCCGGGTCGAAATTAACAATCATCAATAAATAAGCAAATTCCCAATACTAACACTTACCCCGAAACGGGAGTGAGCAAGGGGTTGGGGCCTCATTCTGTATGGTGCAGTCGCCTTTAGAAACTCAGACGTTATTATCCTCAGGCGCGCAGCGGGGCCCCTTTTATTTTTTAGAGACAGATCGTCTTATACAAGCGATTATAGTACTCAATCACCATGCGGTCAGAATGGAAATAGGCTTCAGCGGTCTGAATCGCTTCTCGCATCCAATGGGTCCACTGTGGTGTATTGCCGTAGTAGGCAGGAATAATCACGTCTTCGAGTTGAGCCATCATCGATTCGTAGTCCTGACGGTGCCGTTCTTCGACAGGGAGGTAGTCATCTCCACTGTTTTCATTGATGATAAATCCGTTAGTCCCATGGAATGTGCCTTCAACGGCCCACCCATCATAGGTAGAGAAATGGAGTGCCCCGTTCATATTGGCAGACATCCCAGAGGTGCCTGAGGCTTCCATGGGTCGTAAGGGTGTATTCAGCCAGATGTCAGCACCGCGTTTGAGATAACCACTTAAGGAAAGGTCGTATCCGGTTAAAATGCCCACATTGGGAAATTGTTTGGCGTATTCAATGACTTTATTGAACATATTTTTTCCAGCAGTATCTTCTGGATGAAACTTCCCGGAAAACAGAAGCTGTATTTTATTGTTTTCCAGTAAATTACGAAGACGAACCTCATCTTGGAAGATGAGCCAAGCCCGTTTGTACTCAGTAAACCGGCGGGCCCACACCAAGGTGAGAACATCTGGGTTTAATTGGAGCCCGATTCGACGGTTTACTTGATCAAAGAGTTCTTTTTTCATCGTTTTCTTAAGTGCCAAAAGCTTCTCAGAGTCTTGTCCGGTGGTTTTTATTCTGGGGTCTTGCCACTGGCGAAGATCGACCGCGTTGGTGATGGCTACTATAGGACAACGTCCTTGAACCCAACTCCACATGTTGTTGGCGACTTGGCCATGGAGTTGCGAGACGCCATTGGCGATACGGCTCATCCGCAAAGCAGCAACAGTCAGGCTAAAATCATCACCACCCAACTGAATGGCTTGTTCTACGGAGGTGCCGGCAAAAAAGCCAGCTTCAGCGAGTAAATGAGCAGAATGGGCTTCGTTTCCAGCGGCTACGGGTGTGTGTGTGGTAAATACCAAATGTTCTTTCACTTTGTTGAGATCGCCGCCAAAATCGGCCAACAACTGAAAGGCTGCCGGTAGGGCATGACCTTCGTTTAAATGAACCACTTGGATAGGGATACCGGCTTTTCTGAGAACTTGAAGTCCCCCAATCCCAAGAATTATTTCTTGAGCGATACGGGTTTTCTCTGTTCCATCGTATAGCTTTCCAGAGTATTCGCGAACTTCAGGGGGATTTTCTGGAATATCTGTGGTTAAAAAGTAGATGGGTGCTGTGCCAAAGATCGAACGAGGTAAGTGAAACGCTTTGACAACAACTTTTTGACCAAATATTGTGATTTCAGCACTAATGCCAGGGTCTTGCAAGTTGGGAAACTGTTGCTTCTCGTAGCTCAACTCCACAGTATCGGTGGTGCTATTGATGGTTTGAATACCATAGCCATAGCTCCAGAGCATGGTGACACCGACCAAAGGAAGGTCGAGATATCCCGCAGAATGCATATGGCTACCAGCCAAATAGCCCAGACCACCAGCATAGGTATAGAGAGATTGGTCGATCGCCATCTCCATTGAAAAATAGGCGACCATTGGCAATGACATAATGTGGAAAACAGTCCTCTAACTACAAGAAAATATGATTCCTTATCTTAAACAGCCCCGCATCGAAAAGGAACCTCTGTGTAACAGACCTTGGATTTATAGGCTGGCATGAGTTTAGGGTGGTTACTGACCCAGTGTGCGTTTGGGAGTTGCCTCCCAGCTGTTAACAATTGAAACAAAACGGGGCCATCCTTGGGTCAGCTCCGTGTGTAATTGATGCCAAGGAACGCTAGGACGCAAGAAATAACTGGTATTAGCGGTATTATTATCCGGGAAGTCTGTCCACTTAGGCAGACCTTGGGCCATAAAACCGTCTCGAAAGCCTTTAACGCTTTCAATACCAAGTGCTAAGTCACTCAAGCTATTGAGTTGGCTTAGCAATGTCGGCCAAATCAGAGCGCTATCTTCAGGGCTAAGGATCTGAGCTTGGACACTATTTAACAATGCCAAGAGTTGAGTTAGGCTGGGCTGTTGTTTGACAGGTTTTACGGACAATAGTTTTTCCCATAGGGGTGTTTGTTCAAGACAAAATAGCGCGGCATCATCGCGACACGCGATCAGGAGAAGCCCTGCTGTAACTACATGGAGTAGTTGATCATGGCGTATTTCACCAGAGTCGTCAGCGTAAGGTTCGGCTGAGGACAGTAAATTCCACGCGTGGCATCCAAGACGGTAGTTTTCAGCTGTACTCCTCTGGGCCAAAAACTCAGCAGGCAAGGACAAAGGAGTAGGCGGTGTCGTTATCTTTTTGGGTAGGTCATTACCTGTTTTCATTCATACTTCGCCTTTGGTGAGTTGGACAAAGTGGCTCGTTTACGAAGTGGATAGCAGTATGTTGTATTTCATCGTAAAATAAAGATACTTGTGGAATAGGTGAGACGGTTATTTCTATCATAAATACGAACTTAAATGCCGATCTTCTCTGGGAAACACAGAATCGAGGTTTTTAGAGTGTTGGAGTCATCGAATATATCCTGGGTGAAAATTTCTCGCTTTGCCAGTGTTGCAATGATAACGGGAACGTTGCTGGGTTTTTTATCAAATTTCTCCCAACCAATGTCTTTGCATGCCGCTGTGATAACCCCGGAAACCGGTACTTTTGTGAAAAGTGCGGTTTTAAATGCTGCTCAACTCTCAGAATCAGATGAAGATGCTGAATTAGTTACCATATTACCCTTGGATACAACCCCTTTGAATAACCGCGAACCCTTGCTGCTCATTCACGGCATAGGGGGAGAATCGCAACGGTGTTTCAATTGGTGTGGCTTCATCAAGCGTGCCGAGAATACGCCAGGCTTTGATCAACATTTCAAGATTTACCGCATCCGTTACGAAAGCCGAAAAAGTGTGCCTGCCATCAGCAAAGCACTGCAACTAAAGCTTGAGCACTGGATTCAAAGCGAAAATATACATCGCTTTCATGTGTTAGCTTACAGTGAAGGTGGTTTGGTGTTTAGAAACGCCTTTGAAAGCCCGATTATTTCTCTGGCTGCAGGCAGAGTGATTACGGTAGGTTCTCCATTTCACGGCTCTCCTCTGGCCAGTCCGTCTTGGATTCGTCAACAGTTACTTCAAGATTCTAGACTGTCTCCGGTCAGAATGACCAACAGGCTATCTTACTGGGTAACCAAAAAATTATATCCAGATTTTGAGGCCGATTTTCATTGGGATAACTTTGATCAGGCAATGCCCACACAGCTTAATTCTGTATCGCAAGCGCTTAGTAAAGACCATTATGCCCTTGAAGTTCATCGAAACCTGATTACTTATGGCAGTTTTTTTGGGACCGATGAAGCCTCTCGAACAGCCTTACAAGAAGTGCTGATGCTGCCTGTCGCTGTCCAGGAGGAAAAACCTCGTTGGCAAAGTTTTTGGTCTAAAAACCCGATCAATCACACGGTATTTGGTTTGGTACAAAAAAATATTGCCAAATTACCCTTGGCCAAGTACTGGCAAAAACAATCTCTGCCTTCAATGACGCTTTACAATGACGGTATTAGCCCGATTAGTAGCTCTCTTTGGTTAGGCCGCTACACCCGCAAGATGGGTTTTATTTCCTCCCCTATTGAGCGACTTTGGCTCGCGCTGGCCCAACTTAAGGGGGATTCACACGCTCGGCTTTTTGGCTCAGTTGATCACCGGGATCTTATGAACGGGGCCTCTCGCCTGGACGAAGCCAAAGTGGTGGATTTGCTTCACCCAAAGGAGCCTGCTAAAACTGTCTTTGAGTGGTATATCCAAGATTTGATGGCCGAACAAAAAACAGCTGTGATTTCTCAGCATTCACCTGCAACAGCCCCCTCTAATCCGTCTGTATCATCGTTATAAACAATGTTATTTTTGCGTCTGGCATCTCTTGCATTCTGCGTTCTGGCTCATGGCTTATGCTTAATGGGTGTATCTTTTGCGGATGATACTCTGGATATGCGAGATGTACCACCTATTTCCGGGAAAATAAAACAGGCTGTTACTGATGAAGGGGTAAGCTCCGGAGACCCAAGATTAGTCGGAGCTTCTGAAATCACCCTGCCAGCAACCACTCCAATGGTCGAGCTTCGCTTGGTGAATTTGAAACAATTGTTGGCAGCTGAGAAAAAAAATTCCATTACCAGCCATCTTTTAGCGGAGAATGCCGCTGATAATCTACCTTCCGTAATAATGCTATTTCCTGCGGACAAATGGACAGAGACCTGGAACGGATGGCAGCCTTGGTTGGCCTATCTCAAGCAACAAGAAGAGGCACATAGCCAGTATCATATCTATCTTTTACGCTATAACCCTGTGAAAGGACGGCAAAGCGCTGTTAAGGAACTTCAGCAACAGCTCCATATGTTTCTTGATCAACATCCACTGACTCATCTTCGTTTTTTGGCCCATGGAGAATCGGGCTTGGTGTTGTACGATGTATTAGAAGATCAGACGATACGAGACGTCAGCGATCGAACCGTTTTTGTGGGCACTCCCTTTCATGGAACACCGGTAGCGAGTCCTCAATGGACAAAAGATCGGGCATGGGTGTTTTCTCCCAACCGACTTTGGTTGGCCATGGAATACAATATTGCACGCCAACGCTATCCTCAAGGGGCTCAAGAGCTTTGTTGGGACAACTTTGACCGTTCTTTGTCTGACCGTTTGCCGGTCACAGGGGAAGTTGCAAATTGCGAACCTCGGGTGCTTGATGAGCGGCGGTTGGATAAAGCGGTGATGTATGCCAGTTATTTTGGCCTCAGCGCTCGGTTAGACCATTATTTAAGAGAGGTTCTCAATTTGCCCGTCGATATCCCTACCCATGATAGAGCCATTCTGTTTGGTTCTAACCATTGGACCATTGCTCAAACTCAGCAATACCTTGAGCGACTTCGCCTGAAAGGGCAAACCGATATGGGGGATCAAGTCCCGATGATGGGCTATAACGACGGCCGAACCCCTATTGCCAGCAGTCTTTGGTTAGGACGTTTTGCGGCTCGTTACAACGATATCAATCCGCCGCAAGAGCGAGTTTGGCAAGCGCTGAGACAGCTTAAAAACAACGATCAAGCCCGCCTTTTCCCTGGCGTCGATTACCGGGATTGGCAGTTGGGAACAACGCGAACTGGGAGTCCCCGAATTCGTGACGTGCTCAACCCAGCAGAGCCAATGAGAACAGTCTTCGATTGGCTTTGGTTTGATTTAACCCGGTAATGTCAGAAATTACTTAGCGTTTTTGGCTTTTTTGCCAATTGCAAAGCGGACGTTGACTTGAGGCGCGCCAATTTCCAATGGAGCAATGCTAAACGTGTCATCGCTCACTTCTGCATGCATAGAGGCGCTCGCTGAAAGGGCTCTCATTGCACCACCGCCTTTGGGTGAGACACGGCCGTAGTTTTGCCCGACTTCAATAGAAAGAATATCCCCCAAGGGGACGCCAGCTGCTTTGGCAGAGGCTTCAGCCATCGCACGAGCGTCTTGTACCGCAAGGGCTAGCGCTTCTCGAGCAGCAGCTGTTGTGTCATTGAGATAAAAATTAGGGGCCACATTATCCGCTTTGTTATCAGCTGCAACCTCCATGATGCGTGCTGCATAGGCAGGTAAGTCAGAATCTGAAATACCAGTTGCAGTGGCGCTTAAGGAGAGGGTTGCTCGGTAAGCAGATATTACAGCAGGTTTTTTGCCGCTACCTTGTGTCCAAACAGGCTGTACAGAAAGGTGAGAACTGACATTGACTCCGTTTAATTGAAGTGACTCAATGGCTGAACGTAAGGCTACTCCAGCTGTAGTGGCATCATTCACAGCACCCACTTGGGTGGAACTCTCGCGAGAAAGATTCATTCTCACAGCGATGCTATCAGGCATTTTGCTGACAACCCCTGTCCCTTGAGTAGCGATAAACGGAGTCTCGTCCAGAGCGGGTTTTGCCGCGGCTGCACCAAAGAGGACAGCCTTGCTGGGTGTTGTTTTTTGAGCGGCACCCACTGGGCTATGGGCTTGAAAACGAATAGAATCCATCACTGTCATCAGGGTCTCTCTCTTTTTTTATTCAGTAAAACTAAATCAACTGTAGTGTAGATGGGGCGTGGTCTGCAGGCAAGTTTTAAACACGTGTTTGTTACAATCAGGTTAGCGTCTTTATTTCTTAAGCGATCTGTAGCTCGGGGCCAAATTCGGCCTCTAAGAGACGGCTTAGGGTAGTACGATCATCGTCCACCCAAAATTGGCTACCAGTCTTGATTCGGGTACCATCCTCAAAGGTGAGTATAACGGGATGAGGCCCGCGGTGTTGGGCGAGTAATTTGCTCAAGTAAGCCACTTGTTCATATCGGGGGACTGATTTAAAGGACAACTGGAGCGGTTGAATTTGTGCAATCGGACGTAAGTCTTCAATAATGATGCTGTAGGTCTCTGAATCATCCCCACGGAACTGTAAGCGGCCTTTTAGAATGATTTTACTGCCTTGTTCTAAAACGTTGCCTCCATCGGTGATCGCATCAAACCGTTGAACCGCCTCACTGAATCCCACAAACTCAACGCTTCCAGAAAAATCTTCAAGCGTGCCAACTATCATCGGCTTGTTTTGTTTGGTTAAACGTCTCTGGAGTGAGGAAATCATCCCGCCTACTAGAACATCAGTGCCGTCGGCCATATCTTTGAGTTCGGCGATAGTCTGGTTAATCATCATGGGCAATGTTTTAACCAAATTATCCAGAGGGTGGCTGGTAAGATAGAAACCTAAAAGCTCTTTTTCAGCCCGCTGAATTTGCTCAGGGCTGAATTCTTCAGCGGAGCCACTGAGAATAAGGCCTGAGAAACCGTGATTATCAGATTGATCAGAGGGAGCTGGGGCGAGATCAAATAGGCTGACTTGGCCGGTATCTTGCTGTTGATGAGAGCGTTGAGCAAATTCCACAAGCCCTTCAACATTATGAAACAGTTGTTTTCGACTATAACCCAAAGTATCCAGCGCGCCGCAACGAATCAAGCTTTCCAGTGTTTTACGATTGAGAACCTTACTGTCTACACGCTTTAAAAAATCCTCAAGGGACTGAAACGGTTTCTCATTCCTGGCACGGACGATATGTTCCACCACAGAAACACCCACATTTTTTATAGAGGCCAATCCAAAGCGGATAGCAGGCCCATCGGGGGTGAAGTCAAGGCCCGACTTTGTGACATCGGGAGGAAGTACTTGTATATGCATCCGACGGGCAGTCACAATATAGTGCTGGGTTTTATCAAGATCATTTCGGACACTGGAAAGCAATGCTGATAAGTAGGCAACAGGATGATGTGTCTTCAGGTAGGCGGTTTGATAGGCCACCATCGCATAAGCGGCTGAGTGAGACCGGTTGAAGCAGTAGGCTGCAAATTCGGTCATCGTCTCAAAAAGTTCGACGGCCAGTGCTTCATCCACCCCATGGCTTAGGCTGCCTTGAACAAAGCCGTCTTTTTCTTTGGCCATTACGTCGGCTTTTTTCTTTCCCATGGCCCGGCGAAGTAAGTCTGCCTGTCCCAAACTATACCCAGCCAGTATTTGCGCAATTTGCATAATTTGCTCTTGGTACACAATGGTGCCGTAGGTGTCTTTGAGGATGGGTTCCAAGTCGGGATGCTTAAAGGTTACTTGCGATCTCCCGTGTTTTCGGTCCACAAAGTCTTTCACCATGCCGGAATTGAGAGGGCCTGGCCGAAAGAGCGCAACCAGAGCGTTGATATCTTCAAATGTCGTAGGTTTTAAGTCTTTCACTAAGGTTTTCATCCCATTGGATTCCAACTGAAAAACACCGTCCGTTTCTCCAGAGGCCAACGTTTGATAGACAGCCTTATCATCCAGCGGGAGGGTATCCATGTTGAGACTGATTGACTCAGTTTGCTCAATGAGCCGCTTAGAATTATTAATAATGGTGAGGTTTCGCAGGCCCAAAAAGTCCATTTTTAACAGACCCAGCTTTTCCATGTCCCCCATGGGGTATTGAGATATTAATTGCCCGTCTTTTGAGCGTTGTAAGGGAACGGTATTCGATAAGGGGTCTTTAGAAATCACAACCCCCGCTGCGTGTGTACCGACATTACAAGCAGTTCCCTCTATCGATTTTGCCAAATCTACCAACTGCTTGATTCTCTCGTCACTATCATAGAGTTTCTTCAGCTCCATCCCATTTCCCAGGGCATCATCGAGTTTGGTCCCCGGTGTCGATGGAATCATTTTGGCAAGCTTATCACTCTCGCTGAAAGGAATTTCCATCACGCGAGCCACACCTTTTAGGGCTGCTCTGGCTGCAAGGGTGCCAAAGGTGATGATTTGACAAACCTGGTCTTCGCCGTAGCGCTCTCGAACGTACTGGATTACCTCATCACGCCGCTCGATGCAAAAATCAATATCAATATCAGGCATGGATACCCGTTCTGGATTTAAAAAACGTTCAAAGAGTAAGTTATGTTCTAGGGGATCGATATTGGTAATCCCTAAAGAATAGGCAACTAAACTCCCAGCAGCAGAGCCACGACCCGGCCCTACGGGTATATCATTCTTACGGGCGTAATTGATGAAGTCCCAGACAATTAAAAAGTATGCCGGAAACCCCATCTGGTTAATAATACCCAGCTCGAAATTTAATCTGTCTTGAATCTCAGGTGTTATTTCGGGGTAACGACTGGCCGCATGCTCATAAACAGTTTTTTTAAGTGCATCTTCTTCTGAAACACCTGGTGGTAGGGGATATTTAGGTAAAATTGATTGCCCCATCGGTAGCTTGAGGTTGCATTGATCAGCAATAACCAGTGTATTGTCCAGCGCTCGATTGACCAATTCACGGTCTAGATGCTGAAAGCGTTCAGCCATCTGGTCTCCGTTTTTAATATAAAATTCTGGGCCATACGCCTGCATTCGCGACGTGTCGTTTAACGTTTTACCGGTCTGCATGCACAGCAAAATTTCGTGCATGGCATTGTCCCCTGGCCTTGAATAATGGCTGTCGTTGGTGATAACCAGCTCCATGCCGACCTCTTGTGCGATGCGGGTCATTTCCATACTGACCCGGTATTCCCCTTCAAGACCATGATCCTGAATTTCCAGGTAAGCTCGTTTGCCAAAGATATCTTTGAGCACTTTTGCCCGCTCTCGTGCTTCTTGTGGGTTACCTCGCATAATGGGTTGGGCGACAGGTCCTGCTAGACAAGCAGTCAGTGCAATCAATCCCTCACTGTGTTGTTTTACAAGTTCCCAGTTCACTCGAGGCTTGTAATAAAAGCCGTCGACTTGCCCGATCGTCACCAACTTCACCAAGTTTTGATATCCTTGGAGATTTTGCGCCAGCAGGACCAAGTGGTGATAGGCTCTTCGGGTACTTCGGTCGTTGATATCCCCATCAATCACATAGATTTCACAACCCACAATGGGCTTTACCCCACTGTCTTTTGCTGTATTGATGAGCTCAATGGCGCCATACATTACGCCGTGATCTGTAATCGCCACTGCGGGCATCTCGTTTTCCCGAGCAATCTGGATTAAATCTGGTATCCGGGTGGCTCCGTCCAGTAGGCTATAGTGCGTGTGCAAATGCAGTGGAACAAACGGTCTGGTCATCACCCTATTGTGCCATTGGAGACTTGTTACCGTAAAGCAAGCGTTAAGCCTTGCAACGGTTTTGTCAGATCTTGTAATGTTTTCATTTTTTAATGTGTTGGGTTAAATGCCAGGTTGAGCCCGCCTAGGGCGGCAACCAACTGTCCCGTGAAAACAGTGGAGGTATGGTTTACATCGCTTGCGGCCCAATCGTCAATAAAACTGTGTGGCCCCTTATTGCGGGGGGTTTTTGTGTCGAGGGCAAAGGCATTGGCACCGGCAACCATTAAACCAGGTACGGTGGTATTGTTCGCTTGTCCGAGTGGATGCGGCACTTTCTTCAACCTATAGCCACTCCCACTGGTGATACCTGTTATATAACTGGCTCCTAAGGGGTTGTAACCAAACAAATACCGGATATTGCTTGCAGCAGCATCTCGATAACTGTTTTGTTTGTTGAGTCGATAGGCGGTCAGTAAAGCCCAGGTCTGCTCTGTAAGAAGGCTATTGGAGTTCTCTGTGTATTGATGAAGCGTAATATGCAGTGGATTTGTTTGTTGGTTCTTGTGCAGTAGCTCAGCCAGTTTAAAAATAGATTGCTTGAGAGTCCCTTTAAGTTCTGGGTCGGGCGCTTTAGAAAACAGAATGTAGTCACCGTAGCCAAGAAAAATAGGGTTTTGCCAAGAACTTGGCTGCACAGTTAGCTGAGAACGGTGTTGCAGAATGAATTTATGGTATTCCGCTTTTCCAGTCACACTGAAGAGCTCAAATGCAGCCCAAAGCATATAATGGGTCGACTCTGAACTGTCCGGGCGAAACAGTCCATTACCGGCGTTGGCCTTTTGAAAAGCCTTTGGTAGCAATGGTAGTGGAAAGTTGGCAGGGTATGCTTGGTATTTACTTTGATTTTGTAAGTATTGCCATCCTTTTTCGGCAGCAATCAACACCTTGACCGAGTAACTGAGATCTTTCTGGCGGAAGCTTCTCGAGGTCATAGCCAGAGCCGCAACAGCAGCCGCATTATCCGGGATACTGCCTGGGGTTAACCAGCGAGCGGCTTCCTCTTCTTCAGGCAGTCTCGGCTCAGGCTGATCTTCTAGAGCAGAGGTGGATTCTGAGACGACTGCCCCGTAAAAACCACCGTCACGTCGCTGCATGCTAAGAAGCCAGTCTGTGCCTATTTTAACCTCATGCAGATAATCCGGAATTTCTCCCAAATTGGGCTCACTCAAGGGGTAGTCGAGTTTAAAGTAGTTCATTGCTTTGGGGTTCCAGTCGTAAAGCCCTAAGAGTTTGGCAACAGTATAGGCGGTACTGCGAACGTATTTGTTATAAGAGCCTGATTCGTGCCATCCCCCTGTGGCGTCTTTGGGGATTGCATTTTGAGGAATTGCATTTTGACTTGTGGGCTGTTGGCTTGTTTGAGACTCCCAGATAATCCCATCATTCAGATGGCACGCCGCGTGCTTTAGTTTCACAGTACTGTCTTCTAGTTCGATACCACAGCGCTCAATAAATAAACTGCGAAATACTTGCCGCATGGTATCCCAGTAAGAAAAATCACTCACAACCAGGGTGGCTAAAGGTGTCGGCTCTCCTTCGAGTCGAACCTGGTATGTGCCATTTACTTTGAATTCAGAAAAATCATATTCCCAACTTTGTATTTTTGGGGTTTTACCCAGTGGATTCAAGTTAATCGTCTGAGCAGGGGGTGGTTCGAATGATACCTGCCCTTTTCGGTGCATAAACCCAGGCTTTTCTGGGTCGTAAATAACTAATTTTGCTGGTTTTACCGCACCCTCCGCCTGCCAAATAAGAGATTTGGGGCTATTGGGATGATACCCAGATCCGTCTAAAATAATTGTGGGGTAGGATTGTAAGCGCTGTTGAGCCTGTAGCTCTCCTGGCAAAGTAAATAATAGAAAGCCAACAATGCCTATCAATGACCAGGAGAAAGTACGCAGGAGAGCAGGCATAAGAACGAGCTTGAGAGCACCGACAGTCATACGGGCAACAAGTGGCATCAAGTTATAAGGCCGGCTTAATCTCGCTGAAGAGCTGAACAGCTTCATCATCACAGCGTGCATTGTGTAAGGCGTGTCTGGCAAAACGAATCACTGCATCAGCATCGGCTGGCGATGCATCGGGTAATGGGTAGCCAGCAATACCTGCGTGAACCACAACATCTTCGGGTTCATCGGCAACTTGAAATGGGGTCGTGTTAATACTTTCTACGATACGGTCAGCCAGGATTTTGGCACCTTTTTCAGAGCTGCGCGGCAAGAGCAGTGCAATCTCATCATCGCCAATTCGGGCAATAATGTCTTCTTGACGGATATGATTCTGCATTTGCAGGGCGATATGACGCAAAAGCTTGATCACAAAGTCGTATCCGTAGCTATCTAAATAGACCTGATAATAATTGACGCCAATAATAATGCAAGACAGTGGGGATAGGTGACGTTTTGCCAGAGAAATTTCGCCGTTAAGCCGGTTCTGAAAGTAACGACGGTTAAACAACTGGGTTACTTCGTCTACTTGAGAAGCATCTTGAATGGTAGACAAAAGTTCTGACTGTCGTACAGCCGACGAAACCCGACTGAGAATTTCAAAGGGAGTGGATTCTCCAACCAAGAAATCGCAATCAAACTGGTATCCAGGAATTCCCAGGGTCTCATCATCTGTGATTACGGCGATGCAGGAAACGCTAGCCAGTGCCTGTTTGAATTGATTGCTCAACAGGCTTACTTTCTCTCCGGTACTGTGAAAAATCACGACAGCTTGCTGAAAATTGCTCAATTGTTCCAGCAACGCATCTTTAGAGCTGACCTCATGCAGTTGATAATAGCCACTCAAGGTGTCTTTAATCTGCTCGAGATGAGGGATGGCAGGTTCGGTCAAAAGAAATATCGACATCATAATGAGCGGTATTATAACTGCTTCTCAGGATTTGGCAAAGCGTGGAAAAACAGACATTGAAGTGTTCAGCCTGCCTGATCTGTAAACGTTCCACCGTGTCTATCGAGCTGTTGCCAGAGAGTTACAATCTCTTCTGGGCTCAAAGTTAATACAACAGTTCTTGATCGTAGCTCGATGAGATCGACATTGCCATTACTTGGGTTTATTTCAAACAAGTACACCCCGTCATCATCAAGGGTGAGGTTAAATAAGCCCCTTAGTTTAGCCCATTTAAGGAGTTTTTCCCGTTCGTCTTGTTGAAGGGTTTGCTGTTTTCTTTTTTGCGCGCCTTCTTCATTGCTGGCATCGGCATGCTCTTCTTCATCAAACGCTTTAGATTCTTCACCTGGCTTAGGCTCATGAACTCGGTGGACAAAAGGGGTTCCTCGGGTCCCGTAAACATCGGAAATAAATCCCGGATTGGGCGAACCGTAGGGTTGAATTCGGTTGGGTGGTAAGGACTCAAAACCCATAAAACGCAGTCATCCACAAGAAAAGTTGGCTGAGTAAAAAAAGACTGATTGTTAATTTAAGGGT
>CAZZIY010000013.1:0-7097 GCA_964654525.1 uncultured Vampirovibrionales bacterium
CAGAAGAGTTTCGTCAGACCTACTTGCACAAAGTGGCAGTGATCCAAACACAACGCGGTGAGATTGCTTTTAAATTATTTCCCGATGAAGCCCCCAAAACCGTTGAAAATTTTGCCTCTCTCGTAAAAAAAGGTTTTTACGATGTGCCATCGATGAAATTTCACCGTGTTGTCCCTGGTTTTGTGGTGCAAACGGGCGACCCCACCGGGACAGGTTACGGCGGATCAGGTCACCCCATTCAGCTAGAGGCTAAAAACCCACTGAGTCATAATAAAAAAGGCATTGTGGCAATGGCCCGCGGTCCCGCCCCTAGTTCAGCCACCAGTCAGTTCTATATCACCCTGAAACCTCAGATAAAACTGGACGGCAAATATGCTATTTTTGGGGAAGTTATAAAGGGTCTAGATGTTTTGGATTTGATTCAGCAAGATGACCGAGTTTACGGGATTCAATTTGTGGATGAATTGCAGATAAAGCCGGATCAGCCTGCAAAGAAAAAGTCGATTCTGCATATGTTTTAGTCTCCCTGTCCGTCGTTTCATCGGGAGATCTCTTATAATGGATGAAACAACAGATACGGGCTGTAAGAAACGGGCTAAATGACTCTGTGAAACTGAGAATCCTACAAAAAAACAGACGGGTTATGCCTTTTTCTCTGTTAAGGGGTGCACAAGCCTTGACTCAGTTATTGACACTGCTGTTTGTTTGCCTGCTTCCCTTCAATGCACTCTGTTTGTCTGGCTGTAAAACGTCCGAAAAACATCAATGGGTGGGAGATGACGAGCCCATCGTAATGCCGTCAAGAACCCCACCTGCTGTTGATTCTCAGCAATATTCTACAGAAAATAAGGACATCCCAATGGATGGGGATTCTTCAGGGGCGTTACCGTCTGAGCCTCAGTCTGAAACAGAGAGTCAATCCGCCATTCGATTAGATAATCCTGAATTCAAGTCATCCATTCCTGTGAAACCCAAGGCAATGGCCCCAGTTACACAAAACACGCTCCCTTCTGGTTCACTACAGAATTCTGCCTTACGAGCACCAACGGTCATTGCTCCTCCAAAAACAAATAACTTATACGGGGTGATGCCCGTATTGCCAGCAAAGCCCAAAAGAGTTGAGCCAGTCGGTATGCCCTTGCGTCTTCAGCCTGTCTCACAATCAGCAAAAACGCAGAGCCCTCTTCAATTGACGCCAACTCCAGTGAATGTCCAGCAAAATTCCACGTTTCGTTCCACACCACCCAATGCCAGCGGGATTAATTATGCTCGAGAGCGTGCTGCCAATACCCCCAGACCGTCCTCTAGTCAGACAGTAAATACGGCCTCTCCCCAAAGTCAGCCCCAAAGTCAGCCTCAGAATAATGCTTTACCTCAATCTCAGGCTTTACAGCCGCCAAGTCCCCAGCAGGTTCAAAATGCTTCGCGCCCCATTAATCTCGACCCACCGCCCAGACGTCCTGCGCTATCTTCTCCTCACCCCTTGCCCAATGCCATTCCGCATTCAGCCATGCCGCGTCCTATTGCTCCTAATGGAGCAACGGCCGCCCCAGTGAATCAGCCCGCTGCTCAAAAAACGGAGACAACGTCGGCTAAACCTGCTAAAAATTCTCCTTTTTCGGCCTTACGATCGATGACATCCAAAGCAGTGGATAAAACCAAGCAATTGGGCCAGAAATTTCACAAAAATAGCAATGCAGCGGATCCCAGTGCAAACAACACGGGGCGTGCCCGGATCGATCTCCCCGAAGATTCTTCCCGCTGACGCTCAGTATGAATATAAATTTTTATAAAAAACTAGATCGCACCGTTTGTAGGTAAAACCGAGTCACACTATTGGGCTCTTGTCGGTCTTTTTCAAGCACCAAAATCCCGCTGTTCCCAATTTTATTAAACTGGACGTTGGGCGCTAAGTAATCCAGCTCGTTTTGCTTGCTGCCGTCAGGCTTGTATAAATTCATGACCGGCTTCCAACTGCCGGTGTTGAAATAATAGGCAGACTCATTAATCGGAATCACAGCGGGGTGATGGGTGTGCCCAAAAGCAATAAAGCGGTACCCTTTTTCTGCAACCAATTTTCGTGCCGTATTTAATTGGTATTTATTGGAATGAGTTCGTTTCACTAAACTGGTGATCGCAAAGGTGACAATGGGCAGTGCAGCAGGTAAATGAACAAACCAATTCAGAAGCGTTGTCATAAACTGACGAGGGAAATGCAGTTGTTCAAGAAGAGGCCGAGTGGTATTGGCATCCAGTATCTCTGCCAGTACAGAGCGAATAATACTATCCGCCGTCTCGTGCCAGCGGCCCGTGAATAATTTTTGCATGGTCTCTGGGTGGCTTTGATAGTGATTTGCAATGGTTTGCACCCAAAGAGGAACCAAAGAAAGGGGCCTTAAGTATTCGATATCTCGGAGTTCTTGTCGGACGGACTCAATCAGTTCAGAACTATAGCCGGCTTGATCCAGCTTTTGGCTGACCATTTCAACAAAGCGATTAATGAGTAAAATATTGATATAATCACCAAAAGCATGTCGTTGAGTTGCTTGAAATGCAGAAGGGATTGAATTAAATGGGTCAAACCGATGACCATGTTCAGCGTAAAATCCTAATTCCAGCAACTCAAAACTGTGACTAAAATGAATTTTTTCGGCCAATGACTCCACTAAAATACCCGAGTCGTCCAGACAGATCCGCTGCTTAATCTGCTGCTGTGCTGCTGCAGAGTGGGCCAACATGCCGTCGTGATTGCCAATCACAAAGTGTAAATGGGTATGCTTATGCCGTAAAAAAGCGTGGAGCTCGTGAATAATTGATTGATTATTATTGATGATGCGTTCGATGGTTTGACACAGAACGGGCTCTACCACTTCATCCGTGTGCTCCCAGGGTAAGACCGAACTAAACCAAGAACCGGTGATATCAAAGACATCTCCGTTTAAGAGGAGTGTGGTTTCTTGATGATTGCTTTTGGCTTCGTGATTGAGTCGAGTCAGAAATTCCCGAAAAATTTTTCGCCGAGGATTCTCGGTAAATTCATCGGTGTCGTAATCATGGTCATTAAGATGGACGTCACTGACCACCACAAGTTTAAGACGCGAAGGGATTAAATGCGCTGAATGCGTCGCTGAATGCCTCACGGTTAAATACTTCCTAAACGATACCGCTTGTTAATTAAATGTTACTAAATATAGTGTAATCTACTATCGTGTAAGTATGTAAGCTGCGATAATCTAAACTCACCAACTCGAAAGGGAACGGTGCTTTGTAAAGAAACACCAAAAGAAATGAACTGTATAGATTTCACGATTTATCGATTTGTTTCTTTGTTTCTACTCAGATGGGTGTGAAACCTTCCAGTGGAACACCGAGCGATGCTCCAAAGATTGACTCAGAGGGGTTATGTTTAGCATCTGCAAAGCGGAATCATCATATTTTGAGTTTACTTAAAATCTGGTGCGTTCAGAAATCTGGTGCGATTCCAGAACAGGCCCCTGCAAAGGGCATTGAATTTGCAAAAATCCAATGACACAGCCTCCAGGTAGAGTCCTGGCCCCACCCTCTCAGTTGGTTTTTTCGTGCTGTTTTTTGCAAGCATTTCTCATAAATTAAGGGGCGTGTATTTCTGTTTTTGCTTGTGTCACAATGGCAAAAAAAAAGATTTTTTCACCATGCCCCCACAAGTGCCCAATCTTGGTTCAAAGCTCGATGTTCCCTCAGGCGCAGCGCAGTACAGCGAAGCGGGTGTTTCATTGGAGCGGGCCGATCGTGTGGTTGAAATCGCCAAAGCGCAAGCGCAGCGTACTCAACAATTGGCTCAACAACAGCAACATAACCACGCGTCGATTACCCTGTTAAATGCCATTGGTGGCTTTGCCAGTGCTTTTACATTGCCCGAAGGTTATACACAGCCTGTGCTTCTCTCCAGCTGTGATGGTGTGGGCACGAAATTGAAATGGGCCCTTGAGTGGGGGGCGCATCATGCTGTTGGGCAAGATTTGGTGGCAATGAGCGTGAATGATGTCCTGGTGCATGGGGGCCGTCCCTTGGCTTTTTTGGACTATTACGCCACAGGGAGAATTGCGCCGGAAGTTTTTGAAGAAGTTTTGAAAGGAATTGCTGAGGCGTGTACGCTGGCCGGTTGTGCCTTGGTGGGCGGTGAAACCGCAGAAATGCCTGGAATGTACGCGCAACAAGATTATGATTTGGCAGGGTTTTGCTTGGGGATTGTTGAAAAATCCAAGATGCTGCCAAAAATAAACCAAATCCAGCCCGGCGATGTGCTGATTGGGCTGACCGCTTCCGGATTTCATAGTAATGGCTATAGTTTGCTGCGGCATTTATTTCCGGATACTACGGTGATTCCTGAGGCAATGAGAGACGCTTTTATGCGGGCTACTCCGATTTATGTGCCATGGGTGCAGGCCTGTCTCAATCAATTTCCAGAAGCGGTGCTTGCTGCGGCGCACATTACCGGTGGGGGACTGCTGGATAATTTGCCGCGAGTGCTTCCTTTGGGGGTGAATGCCGTGTTTGACTGGGGTAGTTGGCCACTGCCGCAGGTGATGCAGTGGGTGTGTGATGAGAAACAGGTTTCTCGAGAGACACTGACCCACACCTTTAATGCAGGACTTGGCTTTGTACTGATTGTTCGCAAAGAACAAGCGACAGCCCTGCTTGAATTTTTCTCGGGATTGCTGTCACAAGATAGTAACGCCACCCAAAACAACATTTGTGCTTACCGGGTTGGATCTATACAGGCACAAGCTCTTTCATCTCAAGCGACTGCATCTCAAGCCGCAGGGGTGATTATTCAGTGAGTAAAGCGGCAGTCCGTTTGGCGTTGCTAATTTCCGGTCGCGGGAGTAATGCACGTGCTCTTGCCGCCTCCATTCAATCCGGTCGTATTACTGGTGCGGAAATTGTCTTGGTGGTCTCCAATCATGCCCAGGCTGAAGGCGTGTTGTGGGCCCGCAGCGAGGGGTTTCCTGTTGAAATTTTGACCCCAGGCTGTCGCCGACAACAGCTGGATACAGAACTGTCTGTATTGTTAAATCAATACAGGGTTAACCTGGTAATATTGGCAGGCTTTGACCGTATTGTGGGAGAAAAAACCTTACATTGTGTTTCTGGGCGGATTCTCAATATTCATCCCAGTTTGCTGCCAGAGTTTGGTGGTAAAGGCATGGTGGGAAATAAAGTTCACCAGGCGGTTTTGGATGCTGGTGTGACTGAAACCGGTTGCACCGTCCATTGGGTGAGTGAGGTGATCGACGGGGGACCCGTTGTCGCTCAGCGACGCGTCTCGGTTTATCCGGATGACACGGTTGAGACTCTTTCCAAAAGGGTGTTGAGTGCTGAGCATCTGTTGTATAGTGAGGCGGTTCAGCGTGTGCTGAAAAATTGGCATACGGCATATCCCCCCACAGAAAAAGAGGCAGACTCTTGCGATATTCTTCCCTCAATATAAATTCCCCCCGCATTTTAAGCGGGATTTTGCTGGGTCTTTTTGTGATCAGCCTGAGCGGTTGTCAGCAGAATATGATTTACGGCCGGGCGGTTCAGGATCTCAATATAAAGGCACAAGAAGCTTTGGCACAAGGGGACACTCCTAAGGCAGTTAGCCGGCTTGAGGCCGCACTGGATTTGGTCCCGCAAGAGCCTCGTACGCGTTATAACCTTGCCGTTGCTTACCAGCAAAACAAAAATTGGGACAAAGCGCTAAAACTCCTTGAGGCGTTGGACAAAGACCGTAGTGGGTCTGAGTCTACTGAAGAGGCGCAAAATGTCATTCTTAGCCTGGCCGGTTCTTACCAAAATTTGGCAGAAAGCATGCTGCCCAAAAAAACGGGAGAAAAGTTAGACCCGGCGAAACACGCTCAGATAGAGGAATTATTCAAGAAGGCGCTGGCTGCCTATCAACGAGTGAAGACGGATAGTGCAGAAAAGAAACAAGAGGTCCAATTTCAGCTACAAGTCATAGAACGCTTGAGGGCACGCGCCGATGGTATTACCCATTAACCTTGAACTTGAAAATACGATTTCCCGGCTTCGAGAAGGCCGCATTATGGTTGTAGGCGATGTGGCGATTGATGAAATGACCTATGGGGGAACAGCCCGTTTGTCGCGAGAGGCGCCCGTCCTGATTTTAAATCATCATCATACGGATATTCTTTTGGGAGCGGCGGGGAATGCGGCGCACAACATTGCAAAATTAGGCGCTAAACGAACGGTTCTGATTGCAGTGACAGGGCAAGACTATCACTGTTCATTACTACATGAAGCGATGGAGCGTGACGGGGTTGATACAGCAGGCTTAATCGCTGATGCTGATAGGCCGACTACGACCAAAACCAGGATTTCGGGTATGGTCAATCAGTCAATCACACAGCAAATTGTCCGAATTGACCGTGAATCGCGAGATCCGTTGCCTGCCAATATTGAAAATAAGTTACTCGATCAGATGACCCGTATTGCTAAAGAAGGCTGTGATGCCGTTCTGCTATCTGATTATGCTTTGGGGGTTGTGAGTGAGAGTGTGATTGGCCATTGCCGTGCCTTGGCCAAACAGTACAACCTGTTTTGGGTGGTGGATTCTCAGCAAAATCTCTGCCTGTTTGAAGGGGCAGATGTGGTGACCCCAAACTTACCTGAAGCGGAACAGACGGTTGGTTTTGAAATTCAAACACCAGAAGCGCTTCTCAGAGCAGGCGAGTGGATTTTAAATACGAGCAAAGTGAAAAATGCCCTGATCACCCGCAGTAGCGACGGGATGATGCTCTTCGAGTCAGCGTCTGCCCCTGATAAAGAGATGAAATACACAGATATCCCTGTCTTTAACCGTAGCGATGTATTTGATGTGACGGGCGCGGGAGACACCGTGGTGGGCTCTCTCACGTTGGCGTTGGCCACAGGAGCCTCTCTATTAGAAGCAGCAGTTTTAGGAAATGTCGCGGCCAGTATTGTGGTCCGGCGTTTTGGGGCGGCCACCACCACGCCTGAGGAACTTCGCCAAACGCTATCAGAACTCCCGGAAGCACTCATGCAGCAAATAAATACCCGACAGCTCATTTCGAGCTCTCACACTTAATCAGGGA
>CAZZIY010000013.1:7197-9122 GCA_964654525.1 uncultured Vampirovibrionales bacterium
ATGCAGCAAATAAATACCCGACAGCTCATTTCGAGCTCTCACACTTAATCAGGGAATAAACGGTTTTGTTCAAGAGCAAACGATATCCAGTGTTTGTACTGAGTGGGATTGCCCTTATTTATGGAGTGGTGATTGGGTACTTTTTCTACAAAAGCGTGGATAGCAGAACTTGGGTGCAGGTTAATGCGGTCGTTGTTAAATCTGACCTGATTGTGCACGACATGGGCAAAGAGCTCATGTTTATCCCGACTCGCTATCCTTATCGATATGAGCCTGTGATCACCTATGAGTACACGGTGGACGGGCAGAGCTATCAAACTCAACAAGTGCTGATTGGGGGCAATCGGGAATTCACCCGCAAAGATTCGGCGACTCGATTTATGGCTCAATATAGCAGTGGACGGCATATCAACGCGTTTTATAATCCGCGAAAACCTGAAGAGGCAACCCTCAGACCCGGCGAAACCGATGTGCTCATTTTTCTCATAAACTTGACTCTGGTGTTGGTGTGTTTGGGTGTTTTTTGGAATCTGCTCAGATTGCTCTGGATGTTGGTTGGCTTACCAGCCAAAATATGGCAGTATTACTTGGATATCAAGTCAGGCAAAGCCTTTGAAATTGTAGATGAGGTAGATGAAGAGTCTGCTGAGTAGAGTGCTATTGTATTAAATTTATGCAGGCTGGAAGAGGTAAGTGATGTTGGGTCGTGTTATCGCGATATTCTTAGGGCTCTGCGGTTTGATGTTTAGTATTTACCTTGCATTTACCGGCTGGATGGAAGTTGAAGAGGCACAGGCCAAGTAAACACTGGCCCTCTGTCATGGCAACCATCATTGATTCACAAATGACTCAGGAGAAGATTTGCCGCAATAAATCAGGTTCCTGTTCCTTAATCTACAAGCCACATTTTGTTTACCAGTTTTCGGTGAAAAATAAACACTATACGAGTAGTAAAATTGACTTTGGTGTACCTCCCTATTATTCGGATAAAGACTTGGCAGAGAAACATCTCAGTGAACACCCTGTAGAAAGCCGACTGACTGTTTATTACGATCCCAAAAATCCGTACAAAGCGGTGATGGTACCAGGAAAAACCTACGGACCCTCCTGGTGGCAGTGTCCACTTTTGGGGTTTATCATTAGTTTGGCAGTAATGATTAGTAACTACAGACGTTGGGGATAATGTCTCGGTGGTAGACAAGAAAAGTTACAAATACCCCCAAATCACTCTGTTTTAGCGACAATGGCTTTATCTAACTATAAGAAAGATGATAAAGAGAGAGCCACCCTGATGATAAACAACAAGAAAGGCTGGATTTATATCGATGCCTTTGGCCGCGTGAACGGCCGCTGGAATGTTTTAGACGCCTTTGGTGTGAGTTTTGCCGTTCTGCTAATGCTTGGCGTGATGCTGGTGCAATCTGGGTTATACCGGACATCTGGACAGATGATTAAGGGTGAGACAGACTTGGAATACACCGTCTATCTGCGGAATGTCAAAACCAGTCAGCCCGACCTGATTAAAGAGGGCAATAAGATTGCTCTGTCCATTCGAAATCAGCCCCGAGGAGATGTGAGTGTCGTGAGTGTTCGTGTGGCACCCAGGAAAAAAATAGCACCCAATGCCCTGGGTGGTTTTCAGCTGATTGATGACCCTGAAGACCCCAATGGGTTTGATGTGTGGGTGCGGCTAAAAGATCATGCTCAAATCACCGGGGATGGGTATGTTGCCAACGGGATTAAAATCAAAGTGGGCTTGCCCATTGAAGTTGAAGGTTTTGACTTCCGTCTTCCTGGCGTTATTTTTGACATAGCCGCTAACACAGATAATAATTCTACCGTTCCGGCAGATGCCAAGTAATCTATGAGCGCTTTGTGAGCATCGAGCAAGCGATGATGGCGAAACAACAATGGGTCAATCTATG
>CAZZIY010000013.1:9222-18301 GCA_964654525.1 uncultured Vampirovibrionales bacterium
GCTTTGTGAGCATCGAGCAAGCGATGATGGCGAAACAACAATGGGTCAATCTATGGGCATTCTGAGCCAGATTTTAAGCCATTCGCGCCTATTAGGCTGGGCCACTCGTATGCTCAGCTATGACGCGTGGGCGGTTGTCGAAGGTTCTCAGCTCACACAGAAGCTTCGCAGTTTTCGAGACGGTGTTGCCGGAATCCTGGATGATATTGACCGTGGCGTTCCAGAGCGATCGGTTGTCAGAAATATTTTTTCACAAGTACTCAGTCCTCAGACCTTTTTGGGCCTGACCGTGCTGCTGATGCTGCTGTTAACCGTGACCGATACGGGGATTATTGGTCTGTTTACCTGGCTTCTTGCGATGATGGGGGCCTGGTTTTGGGTCAAGAACATTACAGTACGCGATGAAATGCCGCTCAATCAAGCACTACAGTGGTCTATAATTGATACCTGTGTGGTGTTGTATTTTTTATCGGCTGTCCTGTCTACCGCATGCTCATCGTATTTCTTTACTAGCCTGTTGGGGCTTAAAAAAGCACTCACTTTTGCCGCCAGTTACGGGGCTTTTCGGATCTTGGTTTCTATTTGGGGGCGTAAGAGTATCTGGCTGGTGCTAGGAACTTGGATGATATTAGGCTTTGTGCAGGCCCTAATTGGGTTTTATCAGTATAAATTTAATATACAGCCTCTGGCGACCTGGCAAGATCCTACTTTGAATCCTGATTGGATGATGACTCGAGTGTTTGGGACTTTACAGCCCTCCAATCCTAACTTACTGGCTGGTTTTTTAGTGCCTTGCTTGGCAGCATCTCTGGGGTGGGTGCTTGTCTGTACCCGTCAAGTAATGCAAGCAGACCCGCAGCAGCGACTTAGGCAAATATTTCACTGGGTCGCCTGTGCTGGTATGAGCGCCTGTATTGCTGCTGCTCTGGTTTTAACCGGATCACGCGGTGGTTATTTAGCAATTGCAGCGATGTCAGCTGGCTTTTTTGCCTTGATCGGTCATTTGATTTGGCATGCCAAAGAATTTCAAAATGATGTTGCCGGACGAGCAAAACTGAAAGTAGCCTGGGTGTTGATTTTGGTTCTGAGTGTCTCTGCTGCTCTGGTGGGTATTTTGGGGTCTGAAAAAATTCGCCACCGAATTGAATCGATTGGGTCAATGAGGGCGGATAGCAGTATTTCTTATCGGCTCAATGTGTATCAAAGTGCGGTAAAAATGATTGCCCATAACCCCTTAGTGGGAATTGGGCCCGGGAACGAGACATTTAAACAAGTGTACGGCCTGTATATGATTCCTGGATATAACGCCTTGGGGACCTACAGTGTGCCCTTGGAAATTTGGGTAGAACAAGGGGTGATTGGGTTTGGGATTTTTGCCTTATTAATGATTTTATTGAGCGTGAAAACGATGCTGTTGATTGACCGCCAGACCTATCCACTGGAAGAAAAATGGATGATGGCTGTCCTGTGGATGATTTTGGTTGGTTTAATGACATACGGATTATTTGATACGATTTGGTACCGGCCTGCCGTACAACTGACTTTTTGGTTTACAGTGGCCGCGATGAGTTCACTTTATTTACCGGCCCTAAAAGACAGTAATTCTGCCATAGAGAGCAGTCCAGCATGAGACAGATGAATGCTTTGATTTCGCCAGAAAGTATTAAACGCCTGGTGTTGGTGAATTTTGGGGGCATTGGAGACGAGATTTTATTCTCCCCCGTCATCTCCGAAATTCGACGCTGTCTGCCAAAAACCCATATTACTTTGGTCTTGGAAAACCGCAGTGCTGTGGTCAGTGACTTACTCCCAGAGGTTGATTCCGTCATTGGGGTCGATATTCAAGGGAAACCCCGCGTACAGCTGTTTTTTGAACTGGCAAACTTGCTTAAAACCAAATATTTTGATGTGGTGATTAGTAGCGGCAGTTCCCCGTTTATTGCATTGATGTTGTGGTGGAGTCGTATCCCTTACAGGGTGGGATTTAACACAGGCTGGCTGAGCCAAAAGTTATTGCAATTACAAGCCCCATTGCAACCCAATCGGTATGCCGTAGAAATGTATTTTGCACTGGCACAAACCTTTTTGCAACAACTGTTTGGCGCGGCGTATCATCCCCCAGAGCCAATACTCCCTTTACTGGGTGTCGCAGAATCTGATTATCCCACTGAAACGGAGCGAGTAGCCCGTCTAATAGAAACACATTTTCCTGGTCGAGATAGTCACGATAGATACCGTTTTTTGGTGCTCATTCACCCAGGGGTGAGTCGCGTTAGTTTGCAAAAAGGGATTGATAAAACCTGGCCTGCAGAATCTTGGGCTGAGTTGATTTTAACCCTAACGCAGCAAGACTGTGATGTGGCCTTGGTGGGAGGCCCGGATGATGCCCGTGTGGTGAATGATATTTTGGAAGCGTTGGGGGATAATTTGCCGCCTTACTTTGCCAATTTATACGGTCGTACTCAGTCTCTCAAAGAATTGGCGTTACTGATGAACCGGGTTGATTGTGTGGTTTCAGTCGATTCAGCCCCAATGCATTGTGCCGTTGGGCTAAAACGACCACTGATTGCTCTGTTTGGCCCTACAGACGAGAAAAAACTATTGCCCCGTGTTTCGTGGGTACGCCCCATGATTCGCTCAGAACTGACTTGTAGACCTTGTCTATGGTCTTACCGAAATCAAAATTGTGAAACATCCACCTGTTTAAATGTGGATGTCACGGTGATGAGCAAGGCTGTTATCCATATGTTGCATCAACAACGCCCGTCGGCGCGGTATTTGTCTCAGAGCTGATTGCCTTTCCCGTGATAAAAGGCAGCGTGAATGTGGCCTCAAAACGAGAATAAACTGGGTCAAACAAAAGTTGAATTTCTCCGCCCATGGCTTCGACTAAACCTTTGGTGATAAACAGTCCAAGCCCACTGCCCCGTGTGGTTCGGGTCATGGTATCGTCGAGTCTCTTAAATTTTTCAAATAATGTGTTTAAACTATTCTCGGGTAAGTATTCGGATTGATTTTGAATCCGAATACGAATGAAGTGCATGCCGACAGCGTTTGGACTCGGTGATTCTACGTAAAGATCAATCGGCGTCTCACTGATGGAGTATTTCACGGCATTGTCGAGCAAATTCAGTAGTACCTGCTCTAGTCGATCAGGATCGGCTAATACGGTCATGTCTGCATTGTTGACTTGATTGGCGGGCAAATGGGAAATGATATCCCGGTGCTCTTTCTGTTGAATAAACTGGACGGCACTCTCAAGCGCCGGAAACAGTGCGACATGATCGGGAAAGACACGGATCCCTCCTGTTTCTAAGTCCGGAATCACCAATAAATCATCCACCAGTCGGGTTAAGCGGTCCGCCTGTTGTTTAATCACTTTCAAACTTTTAATACGAGTGTCCGTGTCCAGCGTTTGGTCGTAGCGAATTAAACGGGATGTATAGCCTTTAATGCTGGTCAGTGGTGTCCGCAATTCATGACTGACAGTGTCGATCAGGTTTGATTTAAGATCATCGAGTTTGGCCAGTTGTTCGTTGGCGGTGCGCAGTTCTTGATTTAATACCTGACTCTCTTCCCAGGCTTCCGACAGTTGCCTGGCCATCCGGTTAAATTCACCCGCCAGAACCACAATTTCGACGGGTGTGGCTGAATTGGTAATTAAGCGAATGCGCCGCGAATAATTGCCTTCGGCAACGGCTTTAATCCCTTTGATGAGTTGGCGAAAGTTGCGGTTAATCCCTAAAACGTAGGTGATGGCCAAAACAATAATTAAAATAAAGGTGGCTCCCATTAGCATGAGGGTTTGGTTTCGGGCACGTTTGATAAATTTTTGCCGGACATGATACGGTGACTCAATCACAATGCCGACATTCAGCGCGGGCAATTTTACCAGGACTTTATCAACGTTGGGTACAGTGTCATTCTCGCTGAGATCATCTTCCGCAAGACTAACCCCTTCAGTCATGTGTTGGAAATGCTGCAAAATATCAGAGTTCGCGGTGTCCTGTTGTTTAATCGTGGTGGGAATTATCCCGGGGCCTTTCAAGATATGACCAGCGGAATCAATCATGTAAAAACCGTTGTACAGGGTTTTCTGATAACTTTTGACAAGGTGAGTCAGCGGGTCAAAACGTTTGTAAAACACCACATAACCCCGAGTGATTGAATGCTGCAAAATGGGATGGACTATTTGTAAATAGTAATCCCCCTTTTCCAAGTAAAGCAAGGCGAATTGGACATGTGTTATTTTTGTGACGGGGAGTGTTTTAGGCGTAATTGTATTAAAAATGCGGGCCGATTCTGTTAAAGAGACTGTTTGTATCTGTTTTCCCAGTCCGTTGTAGAGTGCTGCATACTCTGTGTGCGGGACCAAGTGTTCTACGCGTTTTACCAAAGTATTAAAACGTTGGGTAGAACGTTGGGTGGAAAAAAAAGATGATTGAATCACCACGCTGACGACACGCTGCTGCTCATCCTGCCAGTCCATCATGCTGTTGATGTCGTTAAAAAGGGTCTCAGCGGTGTGCTCTGTGAATTTAACCAATTCTTTTTTGAGTGCTTTTTGGTTGATGTTGTAAATTAAAATGCTCACACCCATCAGCGGCAATAAAACGGCAATCACAAAATAGATGATAATTTGTTGATATAACTTGAAACGAGGGGCTTTGAACCCCGGCCAGGCACGAAATAATCTCATAATTAGGGAGACCCTGTCGGTAGGCTGGCAGTGTCTAGTAGAGAATTAGCAGAATCATTATTCGCTGGGATCTCTGTGTTGAGTCGATATCCGACATGGGTGACCGTTTCCAGATACTGTGGTTTTTTGTGATCGCTTTCGACTTTCTGACGGAGTCCGCCCATATGAACGCGCAACATCCGGACATCCTCATCGGCATCGTAGCCCCAGACTTCTTGTAAAATGGTGGCCAGGGGAACTGCCTCATTGGCGTGTTGCATTAAACAATAGAGTATCTCAAATTCGGTAGGGGTGAGTTTAATCACGCGCTCTTGTAAAATCACTTCCAGTGAGGCAGGGAGTAGTTTAAAATTCCCGTTTTGTAATATTTCTTCTTTGTTGCTGGCTGCCTGCGTTTTCTGCGGAGAGCCAGTCCGGCGAAATAGGGCTCGCATTCTCACCATGAGTTCTTGAAACTCGAAGGGTTTGACCAGATAATCATCGGCCCCAGCGTTAAAGCCACGGACTTTATCGCCGAGCGTGCCTTTGGCAGTAAGCAGAATAATAGGTGTTTGAGCGGCTTGGCGACTGGCCCGGATTTTTTTGCAGGCCTCGTACCCGTCCAATTTGGGCATCATGATGTCCAGAATAATCAAGTCGTATCGCTTGTTTTCGGCTTTTTTTACCCCAGCCATGCCGTCGTGTGCGTGATCGACCTGAAAGCCCATTAATTCGAGATCCATGCGCAGGAGATCGACGATTTCGGGATCATCGTCCACAATCAGTATATCGACCATTGAAATGCCCTCTAGTGATTAATATTGTGAGTATTTTACTACAAAGGCATCAGGATTGATTGTTACAGCCGTTCGGGCATGGTGGGCGATAAAATTGGGGCTGTGAAATAATAAAAATTGATGGCCATATAGAGAAAAAGGGTTTGTCACTCATGTTAAAAGCCGTTCGAGGTGCGACCACGATTCCCGCTGAAGGGCATCATGCTAATGTTTCCGACAGTGTTTACAGTGATGCTTTACTGAGTTTGGTGACCATCTTACTTGAAAAGAATCAAATTGAAGCCGAGCAGATCCTCAGCGTGTTTTTCACCGTCACACCGGATTTGACCGCTTACTCTCCTGCCAAAATTGTTCGAGAGGCAATGGGGTGGGATACCGTAGCTATAATGTGTGCTCAAGAGCCTGTAATTGATGGCTTTCCTGAACGCTGCGTGCGTATCCTGATCCAGTGGCAACCCTCATCGCAACAGGCTGCTGCACTGCCTGTGTCTCATGCGTATCTCAATCAAGCCGCTGCTTTAAGACCGGATTGGTCTTCTTAAACCAGCGGCCAGAAAACTCACTAGCATCAAAACCCAAATTATCGGTTTTATATTTTTAGGAATCTGTGATCGATTTAAAGCACGGTCCCATCGATTCATTTTTTATCTTGCAATGGGCACTGGGGATACATAAGGCGTATTGACGGGATGTCGACAATGATACCAACTGGAATGGTACCAAATGGGACGGGATTTATGCAGGGCACAGGCCAGTATAATTCCCAGAGCCCCAGCTTTCCTCCACAGGGACTGGCCGTAAACGGTCCTGTGGATATTTTGGTGCCAAAACCGATGCCCGGAATGCCGGCTTCATCAATGCCGCCTGTGATGATTCGCCCTAGCCAGCAGGGTGCTTACCCCGCAAATGGCTTACCGCCACTGCCTGCACCGTCTTACTCGATGGGTCCAGTGAATTACGCACAATCGATTCCCATGGCGGCATTACCGGATATTCCGCCGCCCCACCTGGTGGCACCCAACTTGTTTAGGCCCAACTGGGTGAATGGCCCGCCCAACACCGGGCGTATTGGGGATATCCAGAATAATTTCTATAATAACCAAACCGGGTATCCACCCGTGCCATACACACCTGCTTGGCCGGGCTACCCTAATATGGCACCCTATCCGGGGATGCAAGCTCCGCAAGGGCCTGCGGCGGCCCCACTGCCAAAGCCACCAGAAAATATGCCTCCTGCCCCGGCACAGCCACCTGTACCGGAACAGAAGGCGCCTTCTTCTACCGCATTTCCTGTGGGCGGGCTCGACGATGCCACAGTCCGAAGTTTGAACGAACGGCTCAATAATGCCGTGCCAGGGGTTAGAGGCAAGGCGGGGATGGATCTCTTCAACATGCTCAGTGCCAATCCAGCACTGGCCACCGATCCACAGACCAAACCGTATGTCGATGCTTTTGTCCAAAAAATTATGAGCGATCCAGACTCATTGGTCCGTCAGTCCATGATTTTGGCCATGGATATGGGTGTCATCAAGCAGGTGCCAGATGCGGTGATTCAGCGTATGAGACAACTGCAGAGTCAAGAAGGCATGTACGGGTTGGAGAAAGGCGATATCGCTAAAATTCTCCCAACTTTAAATTTACCAACGGAAACTCCATTAACCCCGCCAGCGGCCAACGCTAATAGCAGTGCCCCAGCGGGACAACGCTTAAATGTGGTTAGCCATAGTTAGGGAAACAGAGAAATGGCCTCAAACATTGGAATGAAAATAGCTGGAATCGCCGCCGCTGCCATCGCAGGATGGATGGTGAAAGACCGCTATAACGGCAATGCCGGGAAATGGATGCAGCAATATAACGCCCACGAGATGGAACTAGAATATGACTACATGAAATATGGCTTTGGCCATTATTCCGGACGTCCTGGTATGGATGAAATGGCCCATGGGCTTAAACGACAAAGCTTGTTTGGACCCGGTGGGGTTCTCTCCATCTACAGCCGGATTAAAACCCAGGTGGAAGGCTTCGTCAATGATGTTCTCCTGACCCCTGAGGCAGCCATAACCGCTGGTGGTTTATATATGGCCTTGGGTAAAAAACTGTTTACGCCCTTTAAGTTTATTGGGCGCGTGATTAAAGATTCTGTCACCAAGCCGACTGGCCTGCTGCGAATGGCCGGTAAGGGGATCATGACTCTCTTGGGTAAAATTAAGCTGGGCAATCCCGGGACACTGATTGCCAAAATGGGCTGGGGAGCTCCGTTGGTAGCTTTAGCATTGGGCTACTTTGCTTATACGTTTTATCGAGTGAACTCGCACGAGGAGCAGCATGACTACTGGCGCGATTTCACATCGGGTGCAAGCCACTAGATAAAATGATAACCAGATAAATCATAAAAGCCCCCCATGCATCGCTGTGCAGGAGGGCTTTTAAATACATGCCTAGTAAAAGGCTACTGAACGTAGCCCTTACGCGTCAATTCCAATTTAATCTTGTCCAGACCAGACTGGACAATACGTGAAATCCGAGACGGTGAGATATTAAAGGCATCACCAATTTCCCGCATTTTCATGTTCTTGTAGAAGCGAGCCTCAATAATCTGGCGCTCCCGCTCCGGCAGCTTCGTAATGGCTTCGCGGACCAGCTTTGCCATTTCTTTGAGCTCACTGCGTTCTTCCGGCGTATAAGAACCATCGCGAATCTCGTGCGGGTTTTCCGCGTCCATCATGCTGTCAACAGACAAAATGGTCTCGTAAACGGCTTCGCGAACTTGAGTTTTTTCCGCTTCAAAACCGTCTCCGGCGACACTGCTGTCGGTAGCGGTTGCCTCGTCATCTTTAGAGCCGTCCATGCTCACCTGTTTAAGGGCATACCATTTGTAACGGTACCGTAATTCGTTGCGGATCGCCCATTTAATGGCCGTGGATAAATAGGTCACGTTATATTCTGTGTTGGGATTGGACGTCAGCAAAACGTGAACCGCAATTGCCCCGATATTCACCAGTTCGCTGTGATCGATCAAGTGGTTGGGCAGCCGGCTGTACTCCACCCGCGCGACCGTTTCAATCAGATCAACATAGTCGTTGACCGTGCGCTGGGGTTTATTGGGACTTGATGACGATTTACCGTTAGTCATAGGAACAGTCTGTACGCTCATTCGTAACTCCACTCTAAAAATTGTACACTGAAAGGCAGAAAAGCCTAAAATGTAATCGAAACCGTGCTTAGAGCACACACACCCGTGTGATCATATAACCTCCATCCTCGTGACTCATAGCTATCGAACGATAGCATCCCCTGATAATGACTTTTTGATAAGAAAAATTAGACCGTTAGTGAAAACGCACGAATCCAAAACGTTGGCTAATCCAAAAAATTAGATTGATGCGCTTGGCCCATCAGCAGTCGAATATCCAGTATTCGATTACTCAACTGTGAGACGCCACCATAGCGGACCCGTTTCCTAACGCCAGGCTTCGGTGGATTGGCTGTTTTACGGTCAAAATCCATCGTGTTGTTGTCGATTGGAGGATGATCCATAGTGCGTTTTCCAAACTCCCGAAAATGACCTTATTGGCAGGATAGTAATCCGGCTACTTACCCAAAT
>CAZZIY010000014.1:0-18283 GCA_964654525.1 uncultured Vampirovibrionales bacterium
GCAGAGTTATAAAAACCTGGGCAAGTATTTTTGTGCCCGCGCTTTTTGTCCGCCTAGAACGATGCTACAATCGACAGGCTAAAACAGTCAGGTAACCAAAAAGAGGATAGTTTCGCCATGTCCACTGCCAAGACCACACCCAATCAAGTCGCCAATACCTCAGTCACCGTCTGTACCCATCCTCTGGTACAGCATAATCTGGCTATTTTACGCGATCAACAAACCTCCAATGAGCTATTCCGCTCTGCACTCAAACGGATTGCAACCTTTATTCTGCAAGAAGCCTGTGCGGATTTGCCTCTTTCAAAAAAAATTATTGAAACCCCTATCTGTAAGGCCGAAGCTCATGTGCTGGCACCCGAAGTGCCCCTGATTATTTCCCCCATTCTCAGAGCGGGGTTGGCCCTGGCCAGTGTGGCCACAGAACTCTTACCCACCGCCAGTGTTTACCATATTGGCCTGTACCGTGATGAAGAGACCCTAAAGCCTGTGACTTACTATAATAAACTCCCCTCCACAATCGATTACAGCCAGGCCCGGATTTTGATTTTAGATCCGATGCTCGCCACAGGCGGTTCTGCAGTGGCTGCGGTCGATATCATCAAAAAACTTGGGGTGCGCGTGGAGAATCTCCGCTTTGTCTCCGTGATTGCTGCTCCAGAAGGGGTGGAACATCTCACCAAAGCCCATCCTGGTATTCAGATTGTTACTGCCGCACTCGATGAAAGGCTGAACGAGAAGGGCTACATCGTCCCGGGTCTGGGTGATGCTGGAGACCGGACTTTTGGTACGGTTTAAATAAATTTGTCTG
The DNA here is from genome assembly GCA_964654525.1 of uncultured Vampirovibrionales bacterium. Taxonomy (GTDB): domain Bacteria; phylum Cyanobacteriota; class Vampirovibrionia; order Vampirovibrionales; family Vampirovibrionaceae; genus JAIEMW01. The sequence continues at coordinate 812 of CAZZIY010000014.1, forward strand.
AGCTTAAACGTTGCGGATGGGCAAAAAACCCCCTGTCTATTACTTACCACGATACAGAGTGGGGTGTCCCCCTGCATGATGACTGCGGTCTCTTTGAGTTCCTGGTTTTAGAAGGGGCACAAGCAGGGTTAAGCTGGGATACGGTTTTAAAAAAACGAGATTGTTACCGCAAGGTGTTTGATGGGTTTGACCCCCTCCTGGTTGCCCGTTACGACAGTGACAAGATCAATGAGTTATTGCGTGAGCCTGGCATCATCCGTAACCGGCTTAAAATCAATTCAGCCGTCCAGAATGCCCGGGCGTTTCTCAAGGTACAAGAAGAATACGGTACGTTTGACACCTATTTATGGTCTTTTATGGCGCCAGGTCCGAATCTTGAGCCGGTGCCGCTGTTGAATCATTGGACGGAACTCAGCCAACTACCAGCCAAAACAGCACTGTCTGATGCGCTAAGCAAGGATTTGAAAAAACGAGGCTTCAGTTTTGTCGGCTCCACCATCTGCTATGCGATGATGCAGGCCGTTGGTATGGTGAATGACCATATGACCTGGTGTTTTCGCTATGGGGAACTTGCCCCTCTCGAATGAGCATTTTAAATGAGTCCTACGAGACTACATTTTTACCGGCTGCGGTCGAAATGAAATTGATGACGGCGAGGCCGCTAAAATTCGCTATACTAGCTATACTATAGGAATAACTATGTACGACCTTAATTACTACGGGACAGATTCAGAACTGCTTGGCGGCGAGGGGCTAGGCCCCCTACCCGACTTTTGCCATAAGTGCGGACGGTGTTGCCGGTCTGCCACGACGTATTCTTCCTATACTAAGTTGCAGGAAATGGTGGCCAATGGGGACAAAGAGGCCGTCGATTTTCTGGAAATTTTTGAACCCTATGAGTCGATAGAAGCTGCTCGAGCTGTGGTTCCTGATCAAGTAGAGCAAGTCTTAAACATTGTGGCCTCCAGAGACGATATGAAGCTGGAAGATGTGACCTTTTATCACTGCCGCTTTGTCACCGCAGAAGGACTCTGTGGTATTTATGAAAGGCGTCCCAGGTGCTGCCGTGAGGCGCCAGCTCATGGTTGGTCTGCGATGCCCCCTGGCTGTGGGTTTGAAGGTTGGCAATTTGAACAGCGTGAGAACCAAAAACGCATGATTCGCGACCTAAAACGCAGTGCCTTCGTGCTGGAACAGATGTCACCCGACGGAAAAACCCATCCTCTGCGTCCAGAAACAACCTTGGATGATTTAAGAGCGCTTGTGGCAGAAAAACTGAAGCCCTGGAAGATGTTTGGCTCTGACCACTGGTAAACACACAATGGTAAGCAACTCGCTAGAGGGTCTATTTTATGACAGGTTCAAATAACCCAAGTCCCTTGGGATTTGCTCTTGAGGTCGAAAAATTGATGAAACTACCGCAGCACCTGTGTAAACAGCGTGGTATCTGCTGTCGAATTGCCACGTTTAAAGGATCGTTAAACGTGGATGATATCCGCAAACTCTCTCTGATGGGGGATGAGCCTGGCGCCGAGATGGCACGCGACTTTCTTTCTGTTTTTGAGCCCTATGCAACAACAGCAGAAGTGGTTGAGATGGCTCCAGAATTTGTGGACCGGGTTAAACAGACAACACAACTTGGTGGCGGGGATCCAGACAACGTTTCGTTTTTTAAATGTCGCTTTGTGCTTGCTGATGGTCGCTGCGGGGTACACGAAGACCGCCCTGTCGGATGCAGGACTTACCCGTTTCCGCACAAGGACACGATCTATCACCCTGGTTGTGGCTTTGAACAACAAGGCAAAGCCAATTGGCAGCGGATAGAAGAGATTATTCAAACGTTGGAAGCGATGTCAAACTCAGACTAACCTTTGTTAGCCTAGCGTTTGGCGCGTCGCTTTAAAAAATCTGGTTAACTGAACGTTTTGAAGGTCATCGCGATGTTTTTATCGACGACTTTTTTGACCGCTTCCATTTCAGTCGAAACCGCTTTCTGCTGAGAATCAACTCGGTTGAGCTGAAGCTCTAAAGATTTATCTTTCGCCTGAAGTGCTTGGACCCGTTGGTTGAGCTGTTTGGCTTCCTTCCCGTCGGGATCTAAGTTGGCGCTGTTGTTAAACATTTGGCTGGTCATGTTGGCCAAATACTGACGTGCCTGGCTGATCATTTGCCCAGTCAGCTCTAGATCGCTCTTTCGGGCGGTGAGCATTTGAAGCCTTGCGTGGCTGGCTGCTAACCCCATAGTGTGTATTCCCCCCTAAACGAGTATTTCCCCTAAAAAATGAATAGAATATACCCCTGTTACTCATGAGCATGAAAACAATTCGTGGCGGTTTTGTGTTAGATGATCTCAACATGAGGGTTTTGAGCTTGTTTTTGGCCTCATTTTTGTTACAACGGTTCATAAAAAAGATTAACGATGTTTTAAACAGCCCTAAAAAAGAATTAAGACGAAACACTGGCTTTGTGAGACTGTAATAGGGAATTCTGCCAAGCGTGTCCGGTAAGTTCGTTGGCAGAATCGTAGACGCTTTTAGGAAGTTTTTTTAAGCAAGGAAAGGTCTTCAGCATGAGTATTCCTGCAATCTTGATGATGGTGAACGCCGGGTTTCACGTAGTGATCGTGATGCTCTGGAGTGGGGTAGTGGCCTCTTGGCTACTGATTATTAAACCCACATGGCAGCAGTACGAAAAGCCGACTGGCCTCTTGTTACAAACCACCGAAAAGTGCCAGAATTTTCTCTGGTGGCTGATGGGCTTATCCACGGCCAGCGGTGTATACAGAATTGTTCAACTCGGTGGGATGAAACACCTGCCCACTGTGATCCACATCAAGCTGGTGCTGGTCATCATCATGGTGCTGCTGACGCTGGCGAACGGTTTGATGGTTTTGCCCAAAATGGTCGTTTCTGCCGCAGAAGGAGACTCCCTGGTGTTTCATGAATCCCTCAAGGTTTATACCCGAAATACTTGGCTGGCCTTTGTTTTACAAATTGGCATCATTGGTCTGCTGGCTTACGGCGGTCTGCTGTAGCGTGTAGTCAACTAAACTAGCGCCTTAACTAGCACCTTAACTAGCGCCGCTGTTGCTGATTTGTGATTTGCAGTTGTCTGATCTGTTCTCGGGCCACCAATAGTTCGCGCTGAAGTTTCTCAAAGGTTGCCGCGTCGATCATCGGGCCGGCCGCAGCGCCTCCCGCTGCCTGAGCACCCATGGGGAGTGGTTTAAAGGGTTTTTTGCTTTCTTCTTTAAAGAAAAGAATGGCCTCACTGTCGAGCTTATTGATGTAGCCCAGATTAATCAGGACGTTGGCAATGCCTGTTTTCTCACCGAGTGATTCTTCAATATAACGCTGGGTGCGCAGTGCTTGATCCAGCTGTTCCACACTGAGCCGACCAATTTTCACCAGGTATTCGCCCAGGCGAATCCGGTTGGCCAAATAATTAATCGTCCCCATCACAATGCCAGAATTCGGCCGAAGGGCAAGTTCTTTATCCATGGCCTCAAGAAGATAAATGGCACATTGCTCTAACGTCCAGGCACTGGACATGCAGATATCAATGACCGTTTTATTTTGTTGAGAGAGTTTTAATAGCTTAAGGGTTCCTGTAGAAACTTTCCCTGTATTACTATCAAGCTCTCGTGTACCAGCATGAGTGAGTTGAGGCCTATATAAAGGCAATAAATCTTCGTGAGAAAAGGAATCCATCGTGGTTTTTGCCATCGATGATTCCAGCTCTTGCCGCAGCAAGGCATACAGAACTTGCTTACCCCACATAGGCAAGTGCTGGATTTGATTCAAAAGTAGTTCAAAAGAGTACACGGGCTGCCGGGTGTCCATCGCTCTGACAGGTGGTGCAGGTGGTGTGAGACGTTCTCAGATAGCGCCCCATATATATAATAGAATACCATTCAACTATTTTATGTTTCGGGAAAAAACAGAAAAGCTATAATTTTGCGATTTTTCTCTTGTAGCACCTTGATTGACACAGAGTTTTTTACTGGATTCTGAGGGGCACTTTGTTTATAGTGTGGGGGAGAATTGCCCTTGGGAACAAAACCAGAGTGCCTGCCGTCTAATAGGCTTGCCTCTTGTACCCTTTTGTACCCTTTTGTATCCCTCTTTCCCCCGATTGAATTGTAATCATAAGGAGTTTTACTGTGGTGCATCGTTATCTCTTCACACAACGATTACTGGTCACTGGACTGACAGGTGTGACCCTGATTAGTTTGTTCAGTCTCAGTTTGCCCGGCTTTGCCAAGCAGACCACAACTGTCAGTAAGAAACCGGCGACGGTGACCACCCCGAAAGTTAGCCAGCCAGTTAACCAGCCGGTAAATCAGCCTTCTTTTAGCCAAAATTCTTCGTCTTTACCCCCACTCACACAGACAGAGGGCTATAACCCGACTCCTGCACCGGCTCTGGCTCAAAATCTTCCGCCACTGCAAGGGCGAGTGGTCACGGCTCCTGCAGGAAGCTTCATTACTGCCAGTCTTCAAACCCCGCTCAGTAGTCAAAATGCCTATCCCGGGCAGCAAATCACCGCCACTTTGGGATCGGATTTGGCTGCTGGTGGTGCTGTTATTCTATCTGCCGGTAGTCAGCTAGAAGGCCAAGTGGTTTCTTCACAGTCAGCTGGACGTACAGGTAAGCCGGGTGAGCTGGTAATTCGCTTTACCGGAGCCACCACCCCAAACGGTCAACGTGTGCCCCTGTCAGCCCGTATTCAAACAGAAGACGGCTCAGGCATCATCCGTGGCGGCACAACCAAAGGACGTCTGGGTAAAGCTGCTCTCAATACGGGTGTTGGTGCTGGACTCGGTGCTGCCTTAGGAACCGCCTTAGGGCCTTTATCTGGCGGTCGTGTGGGTCGCGGCGCTGTCTTTGGTACCGCCGTGGGTGCTGGTAGCGGTGCCTTGTATGCGGCCTTCAAAAAAGGAGAAGAAGCAGTCTTGCCGGCAGGCCAACCTGTCAACATCGTCTTGGATCAACCCTTGACCACAGCCCCTGCCGTGGGTGGTTTCGGTAATCAGGGCTATGCCCCCAATTATCAACCCAATAACTATGCCCCTGGATATGGTTATCCGCAGCAGGGTGGATATAATCAACAACCTGGTGCTTTTCAACAGTACGGTCAGCCTGATCCCAATCAACAACAACCATACAACTATAACTACGGCGGCTAGCACCCTCCTGTGTTAAACTTTTCTCCAGAGGCACGTCGTCATCAGACGTGCCTCAGTTAATATCAGAGTAAATCGATGCCTCAATCAATCTCTCAATCAGCTGTTTCCTCTCCTGATTTCAAGCGAAATATTGCTCTTACCACCAGTGAGGGCGAATGGCCCTTTCGCTATTCGTTAGGGATTTCCTTTGGCATGCATTTACTCGCGCCTGTTGCCTGGCTGGCTCTATTAACACTCGTGCTATGGTTGCTTAATTTTCTATTTCACCTGAATTTACAGTTGTTTGACTGGTTCATGAAGCCTTCCATTCACCAGCCAAAGGATATTGAATTTATTATTGTGCCCAAAACACAGGTTAAGCCTCCTGTTACTGCACAGTTTTCTGCAGAAAGCAATCAAGAAGCTGGTGGAAAACCGGACCCAACCCGTGAAGTGTCTCCCGAAGAGAGTGAAACACAACTACCCGCACAGCCAGTCTTCCAAAAACCGCAACAGCAAGTGCAGCAAGCACAGCCCAAACAGCAGGTATCACAGCCAAAACCAGAACAGCCGCCCAAAACAGAACAGCCGGCCAAGCCAGAGCCGCCCAAACCCAAAATAATGACACAAAGCCCTAAAGGCTTTTATCTACTCGGATTTTCTCCTCCCAAACTGGCGAAGCAGAGTGATATCAAAAATGTAACCTCTACCACTCAGCAAAGTGCTGCGCAAACCAACACAAGTGGGCCTGTGGTTACTTCCTCTAGCCCCAATGCAGCTCAAGTGGCGCAAGCGGCAAGTCCTTTGTTAATCAGCCCAGAAGGGGCACTACACATCGGGACTGCAACAGGACAACGGCCTCTCAACCCAGAAGCCGGTGCGGCCAAAACACCCGGTGTCAATGCGCTGCAAAATGAGTTTGGACCCTATGTTGCTGAACTTAAGCGGCGTCTGGCTCGAAATTGGCATCCCCCGCGGGGGGCGGCAACCCGCCAAGTGATCCTCAACTTTGAGATTGGGAGAGACGGGAGATTAGAAAAAATCAGTGTGCAAACCAGCTCTGGAAATCCAGAGGCGGATTTAGCAGCCATTGCTGCAGTGCAGGTCTCTGCACCCTTTCAGCCTTTGCCAGATACCTACACGGGTCAATCAGTTCCCATTGTCTTTACCTTTGACTATAAGGTCCTGGGTTCTGGTGCTCGGTAAGGGTTCGCTCAAGATGATGCAGGAATACTTGAGCAAAGAGCCGATTGGCATTATGATGGTCAAACCACGTCACGGAAGGAGCGTATAACCCCATGGAACTCATTTTATTTGCGATTCAGCACGACTGGATGGTCTTGATGCCCATTGTGCTGTGCTCAGTGTTAACCGCAGCGGTTGCCTGGGACCGGCTGGTTTATTACAACAAGAATAAACGTGATGTGGTGCAGTTTATTCACCGTTTGCAGCGAGAGCTTCAACGCAGCAATCTGGAAAATGCTCAAGTGCTGAGTGCCCAAGTGGGTGGGGTGATTGGCGAAGTGTCGGAAGAGGGACTGCGCGTGCTGCAAGAACAGCACGGTGATTTTGAGCGTTCCTACGATATTACGGTTGCCCTGGCCGGACGAAAGCTGGAGAAGCGTCTGTCTGTTTTAGGCACGATTGCCACTATCTGCCCCTATCTGGGCCTATTTGGAACGGTTATCCGGATTCTGCTTACCTTTGGTGAGCTTTCCAAAGCGGGTTCTGCCACAGGCGCCCCGCAAATTATGTTTGGGATTGGTTCTGCTCTTATCGCCACTGCCTTTGGGTTGGGTGTGGCCATTGCCGCTGTTGCTCTCAATAACTGGTTTCAATCCATTGTAAACCGTTATGAGGATGACTTTCAGCTTCTGAAATTGTTATTTTTAAGCTTTGCCGACGAGCAAAGCCCAGCCACGGGTGGTGGTTACGCCCGCACAATGTAATAATTCCTGACTGTTCTTAAGGCATAAATCACCATGCAGGCCTCTGGCAAACGAAAACAGCTGTTTAACGAGATCAATATCACCCCCCTGACCGATATTTTTCTCGTGCTGCTGATTATCATGATGGTGGTTGCCCCCCTGATACAGCAGCAAAACCAATCGATTAAACCGCCCAAAATTCAAGGCGGCATGGCAATGGAGCAAGGCAAGCTGATTGTAGAAGTGACCGCTGAAGGCGGGATTTATATTGACGGTAAGGCTGTCAATGAGGGCGAACTCGTTGCTATCCTAAAAGAAAAAGCCGGAAAAATGGAAGAAAAAAACGTGGTGGTCCGTGCTGATGCGAACACAAAGAGCAGTGCTGTCCTCAAAGTCTTTAATGCCGCCCGGGATGCCGAGTACCAAAAAGTAACAGTAGCCGGAGAGCCTCTCAGTGACGAGCGTCAGTCTGAGCTAAAAACGGAAGAGCCCACCTCATGAACGCTGGAAAACGGAAGCAACTCTTTAACGAGATTAACATTACACCGCTGACCGATATCTTCCTGGTGCTGTTGATTATCATGATGGTGGTGGCTCCAATGTTGCAATATCCTGGGCTTAAGCTGGCAGTTCCCTCTGTGGGACCTTCGGCAGATACCAAAGAGCAACCCAAGACGGTACAAATCCATATTGACGCGCACGATCGCTTCTCAATTGACCAAAAAGAAGTGAGTTCCCTGATGCTGGGTAACGCCATTCGAGAATTAAAGAGCACCAAGCCGGACGGGGTGGTGATTGATGTGGATCCCAATGCCACGCACAATGCGATGACCCATGCGATGGATGCAGCCCAAACGGCAGGTGTGGAAAAAGTGGCTGTGACAGAAAGTGCCCCTGCTGGAGCGGCGCCCGCTCAATAAGCGTCAATTGAAGCGCCCGTATATTTAAGCGATACAGACAGGTTGCCCCGCTTGAAAAGTACAAAGACTGAAAATACGGCAATCAATGTCTTATTTGTGGCTGCAGAATCCGCCCCATGGATGAAGGTGGGAGGTCTGGGGGATGTGATCGGCTCTCTGCCTCTGGCATTGCAAGACTTAGGCGAATCTGTGGCAGTGATGCTCCCGAGATATGGGAACTTAGACCCTGAGGCAATGGGATGGCAGTGTTATTGGTCTGCCAGTAACGCAAGCGATGCGGCGCTGCAAGGTGCCGAATTGTTACTCCAACAAGGGGTGTCTGCCATTTGGCAGGTAAATAATGGTGTTCCCGTGTATTTTTTAGACTTTCCTCACACATTTGGAGCTTGGCCTGGACCTTATCAAGCAAGTGATTTTGAAGCGGAGCGAGCTGCCTACTGTGCCTTTTGTTTTGCTGTGCTACCCGCAATTTCTCTTTTAGGCATTCGCGTCGAGACGTTACATCTGCATGACTGGCACACGGCCCTGCTTGCCAAACTGCTGCCCGAAGCCCGAGAGGCCGGAGACCCTAACACTCTGCCTAAACAGTCGATACTGACCATTCACAATGTGGGGTATCAGGGACCTGCTTGGCCGGAAAATATTTTAGCCCAAGGAATTCGCCATGCGGATTGGATTACGGCGGTTTCCCCGCGGTATGCTGCTGAAATCCAAACACCTGAAGGCGGTGCTGGTCTTGACGGGCTACTGCGAAGTCGTCAGGATAAATTGATTGGGATAGTCAACGGGATTGATACGGAGCTGATTAACCCAGCAACAGATATGTTTCTTGCCCGGCGGTATGACAATAATACTTATTTAGAGGGTAAAGCAGCTTGTAAGCAAGCTCTTTGCGCTGAAACAGGTTTACCCTACCGTCCTGAGATTCCCTTGATGGGGATGGTGAGCCGATTGGTGGATCAAAAAGGGATCGATCTGTTGATCGGGGCCCTTTCCATGTGGGAAAGCCAACCTATCCCCTCAGCCCAGTGGGTGATTTTAGGTACAGGAGACCCTTATTTTGAGGCGGCACTCAGAGAGCTGGCCGCCCGGCATCCAGAATCCATCGCGTTTTACGGAGGATTCCATCTGGCACTGGCTCAGCAAATATACGCTGGATCGGATGTTTTTTTGATGCCAAGCCGCTACGAGCCCTGTGGGTTGAGTCAATTGATGGCGATGCGCTACGGCTCTTTGCCCTTGGTGAGAGCCACTGGCGGGCTCTGTGATACGGTGGTGGATTGGGGGCAGTCTCCAGAAAAAGCGACGGGGTTTTGGTTTGCTGAGCCCAGTCCCAGTGCATTATTGTATGCGATGCAGCAGGTGACATCATGCTATGATCGCCAACAGCCCGCCTGGCAACAGGCCGTGGCGCGTGCGATGGCGCAAGATTTTTCATGGCGGCACAGCGCGCGTGCCTATCAGCGTTTGTATCGTGGAGTCATATAATGGCCAACTTAGTCACTTTGCTTAGAATGCTGTTGTGCTTTGTGGTGACCTGGCTGTTACTGGCGCGTTCTCATGAACATTACTGGTGGGCCTTTGTTTTGACGGTGCTGATTATTTGGATGGACGGCCTGGATGGATACTTGGCCCGTAAATTCAATGAAACCAGTCGCTTTGGGGCCATGTTTGATATTTTGGGTGACCGGGTGGTGGAGCAAATCTACTGGCTATTGTTTTTGGCCTTGCATTGGGTGCCGTTGTGGATGGTAATGGCGGTGATCGTCCGTGGGGTCTTAGTCGACGGATTTCGTGCAATTGCAACAGAGCAAGGGTATACCGCTTTTGGTAGCACCTCAATGATGCAAAGTCCCCTGGGTATTTTACTGGTCAGCTCTCGATTTAGTCGCTGGACCTATGCCGCTTGTAAGGCTGTGGCATTCAGTCTGGTGATTTTGGTGCATATGCCAGGCCCAGGGCTTGCCGGTATTCGAGACCCTTGGCAGCATCAGCTGGAATGGCCAGTTACTATTGCACTTTACGCGACAGTGGCTTTTTGCCTCATTCGTGGACTGCCTGTTCTGATTGAAAGCCAACGTTTTTTTAAGCCAGAAAAAAGCGTTAATTGAAAATCGCTTAATGGGCTTAATCTGGTTTTTTGATACTTGCTTTGGGTGGAAACAGCCAGCGGTATAGCAACATGTAGGTGCCGCAGCTAAAGACAGCAATGGTGCTGCCGCGAACCGGGCCTTCGGGCAGGAACGCATAGAGTAAAACCCCGCCGAAAAAGACGGCTGTGAGGATGCCCATCATTTTTTCGAGGGCGGCACTACTCTTTTTAACCGGTTTCACAGGAGTTTCCATCAAGGTGTCCTTTAAATAGTGGCTCTTAAATCGTAATTTAGTGATGGACCATCACAGAGGTGTGCTCGCCAAAAATCTTGTTGCGCAGCTTCATCATCGTGTGTCCGTAAACGTGTTCAATCTCGTTTTGCAGATTTTTCTCCACGTCTAACAGGAAGATATCATGAACGACGAGTTCTTTAATAATGAAAACGATTCCCGGGTTACGGGTGTAGACGGCGCGCGGACTCGAGTCTGTGGTCGGCACATGGCCGATAATCCCTTCGCTATCATCAACAGACATAATCAGCCAACGCCCTCCCAGTGAGGTTTCAATGTCTTGGGCAAGTCCATGGGCGTATACATCACAAAAGGTGAACGGTACCTGGTTGTAGCCCACAATTTTGATATCAACGCCTCGTGCAGCGGCCCGTCTGAGGTTCTCCTCAATGGCCAGTGCGTCATCACTCCAAATCTCAATAAAAATGGACTGCTTGGCGTGCTCAATCATGTCGCGGATTTGCTTAAATGTGGAATCAGCCCCACGAATATTCAAGATCGGCTCGATCGTCTCATTGCCCATATTGGGTAGAGAGTCTCGCAGAAAGTTAATCGAGTTTTTAAAGGAGCGCTCGTGTCTATCGAGGAGTTCGGAGGGGGAGATCGGCAGATAAGTGACTGGTTTTCCGTCGATCGGCACCACCACTCCGGCGTTTTCCAGAGCTTTTAGAGTGTCATAGGCGCGTGCCTGAGGGACGCCCGACTCTTTGCTCACCTCGTAGCCTGTGGCCGGGTGATGTTTCAGCAGCGTGAGATAGACCTTGGCCTCATAGGTATTGAAGCCAATATCTTTCAGCTTTTCGATTAAATCCTCCACAGTGAAACTCCCAAGTGTGACACTAAAGCCATGCGAAAAAGCAGTCAAAATCTACTACTTACTATACGCAGTAGTATTTCGTAGTATACGGTTCGGTGCTGGACCTGTCAACGCAAACAGGGAGATCGAGTTGCCCGCATGACGTTGTATGTCTTCTTGTGATATAAATGTCGTTCTGGTGTCCCTTGTGTAAGCTAGCCTTATCTGACTGGAGAAGTAATTCCTATGAAAGTCATTCTGACCAAAGATGTTGAAACCCTCGGCGAAAGCGGCGATGTGCTAAGCGTTGCAGATGGGTATGCCCGTAATTATCTTTTGCCTAAGCATTTTGCCATTCAGGCCACCAAAGGGGCGCTTGAAGACCGCGAAACTCGTATTGAGCGGATCCGTCAAAAGGCAGAAAAGAAAAATCAAGAAGATCAAGCTCGGGCCGAAAAAATCACGGCCATTGGTTCTTTCAAGATTGAAGCCAATGCCGGTAATAACGGTAAGCTGTTTGGTGCGATTACCACCAAAGAAATTGCCCGCATCCTCTTTGAAAAGTCCGGTTTGGAAATTGAGCGTAAAAACATCAGCGTGAATGCGCCAATGAACCGCGTGGGTGATTACACCGTTGCCGTGAAATTCTCTTCCAAAGTGACGGCTACTGTTGCCGTTGAAATTGCGGCCATTTTGACTGGCCCAGAAGCCGAAGCCGGTTTCTATAATGAGCCACAGCCGGTTTCTGGTGAAGAAATTGCTTACGAAGAAGTTTCTTACGAAGAAGAGACAGAAGCCTAGCGCTTTCCTGTAGACATATCCTTTCTTTGACGCCTGTCGTATTTTGGGCTATACTCTCCGCATCTCCTGTAGGTGTGTGGCTTTTAGGTATGTGGAAGATGTGCCAATGATTCAGCCAATGATTCAATTGAAAGCAATCTCAAAACAAGCCATCTCGCTGCCAGCAAAAGGACAGAAACGGCCGGTTCATCAGCGGGATAGGGTGTATTTTGCGGGTAATGCTGGTTCGTCTCAGCCCCCTGCCCCATCAGCCTCTCTGCAAGCCTCTCTGCAAGATTCTCTGCCTCGAGTTCCCGATCCCTTTTCCTTTTTAGATCCCGTGATGCCACGCCCAGGTAGCTTCTCTGAGCGCATGAGAGTGGGAAAGCTTTCACTCAAGCTCGGTTGGCAGCGTTTGATGTGGGATGTTTTTAAGGCAACAACCAATGAAGCCCCGGTCTGGGTCCCGGATGAAACTCATGCCGCAGAGAGGCATAGATTGATTAAAAAAGGCTACCACGCTCTCAGCAAGGGGAAACTAGAAGCCTATCTGGTGGCAACGCGGCTCAAGCTTCGATATCCATACGACGGATTTACTGCCTCTGGGTTGTTTACGACTTATCAAAGTCTGGCAGACGGCCTCAAACGGATTGCCGAGGACGGGGAATGGGCCAAATCGGCGACAGATGAGCACATTCAAAAACGGGTTCACGCTCATCGATATGGCGCCAAAGCGATGGTTCGTTATGGTGATGGGTCTGATAAGTACCATACAGTAGCCTATTACAAAGCCTTACGAGCCAATGCCAATCAAACGGGTGGAATCAACTGGACGGCATTGAGCGACGCGTGCTATCAGAACGCAGTGACGTATTACGAAAATCTGCCACCTGTACAAAAAGCCCATGAGAATTACTATATTCGCCTGGCCAGGCTCCATAAAGACTACGGACAGACCGAAAAGGCACTGGCAGCCCTGGATATGGAAGCCAGTCGTCTGAGTAGCTATCCTCAAGAGATTATACAACGGGTCAACCGCCGCCACCTGGCCACGTTATATCTGGATCTCCAAGCCCCAGAAAAGGCCTTGCCTTTGCTTGAAACGCTGCTGGCTGAGGCAAAGACCACACCGACAGCAAGCCTCTTTACGGCCGAGCTGCATTCACGTGCAGGTCACTGTTACGAAGCGCTGGGAAAAACCGGCGAGGCCGCTGAACACTATGAAGCCGCTTTTCGAGCGGAGCCAGGTAATCCTGAATATGCCAAAAAATATGCCCGGGTTTCAACCAAGAGATAGAGTCCTGAGTAGATTGGCTTGTCTGTGGTGCGGCAGCATCCAGTAAGGTCCTGTTCTGGCGGCCTAGATGCTCGCCATATGATATGATATTGGCAGAGCGCTTTTAATCCGCACAGCAGAAACACAAATCCAGAAAGACAGAACGACGTGGCAGAAAAGTTTGTGATTCATGGTGGCAAGCCCCTTCGCGGGGATGTGGCCATTTCGGGTGCCAAAAACTCAGTGCTTAAGCTGATGGCAGCCTCTTTACTGACCCCTGCAGAGATTATTTTAAATAATGTCCCCTCCCTGTCCGATGTGGATGTGATGAAGGATGTGATAGCCCATTTGGGCTGTCAGGTCAGTCAAAACGATAATACGGTGCAACTTCGTGCCAGAGAACTCACCTCAGTAGAAGCCCCTTACGAGCTTGTGAGCAAGATGCGGGCAAGTTTTACCGTGTTGGGAGCACTTCTGGGCCGCTGCGGCGAAGCCAAAGTATCCTTGCCCGGAGGATGCTCTATCGGTAAGCGGGGAGTTGATCTGCACGTCAAAGGTCTAGAGGCACTGGGTGCCGAAATCGAAATTAACCATGGGTATGTCAGCGCGAAGACCAAAGCACTTACCGGGGCCGAAATCCTCCTGGATATCCCTAGTGTAGGGGCTACAGAAAACATTATGCTGGCTGCGGTGCTTGCCAAAGGGTCGACAGTCATTTCTAACGCGGCCCAAGAGCCAGAAATTCTCGATTTGGCCAATTTCCTCAACACACTGGGCGCCGACGTGAACGGGGCTGGCACTACCGAGATTGTGATCAACGGGGTTAAGCCAGAATCATTACGGGGGGCGACCTACAGCGTGGTTCCAGATCGTATTGAAGCCTCTACCTACTTGATGGCGGCTGTGGCCACCCAAGGTGATGTGACGTTACACAACGTGTTTGCCACCCATCTCAGCCCAATCATATATAAACTGCAAGAAGTGGGGGCAGAAATCACCACGGTGTCCCCCAGTTCACTGCGAGTACAGTGTCCTGAGCGGCCCAAGGCAACCAATATTGTGACACTGCCCTATCCAGGGTTCCCAACAGATTTACAGGCCCCGATGATGGCTCTGCTCACGACGGCTGAAGGCGTCAGCATTATTAAAGAAACGATCTACGAAAACCGGTTCAAGCAAATCGGCGAGCTGAAGCGGATGGGTGCAGAAATTCAGCAAGAGGGGAATGTGGCCGTCGTAACCGGGGTAGAAGCCCTGTCTGGTGCTCAAGTTCGTGCCAGTGACCTTCGTGCAGGTGCTGCGTTGGTGATTGCGGGACTGCAAGCTCACGGTACTTCTGAGATTTTAGATCTACATCATTTGGACCGCGGCTATGAGGCCCTGGTACCCAAACTCAATAGCCTGGGTGCCGATATGATACGTGTGCCCGTTGAAGAGGATAGTCCCGAAAAGGCGGCTATATAAGAAGAGGTTCGCCCATGACAAGCCCCACCCCCCAACAGCCTGAATTTAAACGTTGGTACGATTATGACCCGGTCTTGATTGAAGTACTGGACCTTTTGCGTGCATTTCAGGCCGATGTGCGCTCGCAGGCAGAAGTATTTATTGAAAAAATTGAAGCCCAAGTCGGGAAAGAGGCTTTGGAACAGTTTTATGCGATGTCCAAACCTGATAAATTTGGCAACCGTTGGTATGATCAAGATCCCGTTGTCTCTCGAGCAGTAGAATTGTTACGAGTTGTCCCGCCAGAGGCTCAGCGTCAAGCTGCACTTCGGTTTTTGGAAGCCCTCAAAAAGCAGGGCCTGACCAGTTCCCTCCGTCCTGACTAGCTCTTTTTCCCCTTGCATTCTCTGGACTTGCCTTATCCCTTGACCCACTATCCTGAGGGTGTGTCTGAGCTGTGGGATAGGGGGCAATATTATGCCTGCCATGAATTGTTAGAGACGGCCTGGATGCAGACGCCAAAAAGCCAAACAGCTCGTCGGCATTTATTACAAGGTCTGCTACAAGTGGCTGTGGCCCTTCATCACTCTTCCACGGGCAATGCCCATGGCTATCAAGTACTGATGAGCAAGGGACTCGCTCATCTGGAGCAGAACGGGGTTGCCGAAGAGGCAGTTAAACTTGGGTGTCAGCTCGACATAGGTGATAGTTCTCATAGTTGGGCTGCTTTTATCAAGACAGTGAAGCAATGCAACACTAAAAATACATAAAACTAAAAAACCCCCAACGTGATACTTCAAGCTCTGTCAGGGGTTTTTAGTTTTTTTGTTAAGGGGTTAAGACCGGGTGAATACTTACTTTAAGCGAGATTCAGCGGCGTCCCAATCGATGTTTTTGAAGAAGGCATCGATGTAGTTTGGTTTTTCTGTGGGTTTGTAGTCTACCGTGAAGGCATGTTCCCAAACGTCCATCACCAAGATGGGTTGGAAGCCAGCAGGGTGGCCATTTTCATGATCACTCACCCAGAAGTTTTGGAGCCGCCCGGTGAAAGGGTCTTGATATAAGACAGCCCAGCCAATACCGCGCATTTTTCCGGTGGCTTTGAAGTCATTTTCCCAGTTGGCAAAACTGCCAAAATCTTCGACGAGTTTTTTGTAGAGGCGACTGCCTTCGCTGAGACTGCCACCGTTGGCCCGCATATTGCCAAAATAGAACTCATGCAGGCGCATACCGCTGTACTCAAAACCGAAACGTCGCTTCAGCTCGTTGTACTCTGGGGTGCCCACTTGCCCGTTGCGGAGCAGTTCCGATAATTTTTCGTTGACGATGTTGGTATTGTTAACATACCCATTGTAGAGCTTGTAATGCTGCTCGAGTTGTTCTTGTGAAATACCATCCAAGCCTTGCAGCGTGTAGGTTTTGGCTTCGTATGGTTTGACCATCGTTGCTGTCATCCTTTGGATTCCTTCTATTTCAAATGATCGATTTCAATACAGAGTCTGTGTTTATTAGCAGGTATAGCACAAACACAGTGTGTTTGCCCAGATGATTCCTGCCCGTTTATTTGTGTCTGCTTATTCGTGATACACAGGATAGTCTGTATACCCGTGAGCGTCAAAGGCATACCAGGTTGACATGTCTTCTGAAATATTGAGAGGCCAGCCGTGTTGCACTCTGGCAACCAGATCCGGATTGGTAATGAAAGGGCGGCCAAAGGCGATGGCATCTGCATGTCCAGAAGTGATGGCTTTTTCCGCTGTTTCTGGCGTATAGCCCACGTTACCAATTAATGTGCCAGAATAGACGGCTCTAAAATCACGAAGAGTCATAGGGGGACCGTTTTCGGGGGCGCCAAAGCCTGTCCCGTCCATAATGTGAAGGTAGGCCAGTTTGTATCCGTCCAACAGTTTTGCGGCTGCCAGGAAGGTCTCTTGGTAATCATCACTACCCATGTCGTTATAACGCCCGTTGGGAGAGAGACGAACGGCGACACGGTTAGCGGGCCAAACGGTTAAAACGGCTTCAAGTACTTCTTTCAGAAAGCGCAGTCTGTTCTCAATACTGCCGCCGTATTGATCCTGGCGTTGATTGGTTTTGCTTTGCAAGAATTGGTCAATTAAGTAGCCATTGGCTCCGTGAATTTCAACGCCGTCAAAGCCGGCCAGCTTGGCTCTTTCGGCTGCTGCTTTGTAATCTGAAACGATACCAGCAATTTCGGTGGTTTCTAAGGCCCGTGGGATTTCATAAGGAAGTTTTCCAAGAGGGGTATGGATTTGATCATTCTCGATTTTTAAGGCAGAGGCAGACACAGGCAGCACCCCGCCGTCTTGAAAGCTGCTGTGAGAGGCCCGACCGCAGTGCCACAGTTGTAAATATATGGGGCATTGTTCTTGATGCACTTTGCTGACAACGATTTTCCAGCCTTCTACTTGAGCATCATTATAGATACCAGGCGTATTCAGCCAACCAATGGCTTGTTTGGAGATGCTGGTGGCCTCAGAGATAATTAATCCCGCTGAAGCTCTTTGTCCGTAGTACGTTGCCATAAGCTCGTTCGGCACACGTTCCGTACCTGAGCGGCTACGCGTCATGGGGGCCATAAAAATCCGGTTTTTCAGATTTAAATCGCCGATCTGCAGAGGGTTGAGAAGGTGCTTGAATTCAACATCTGTGGTGGCTAGGCTCATGAATGGCTCCGATTCAGCTTTATCATTATTTATAGTGTAAAGAATACACCAACCAAGTACAGACTGGTGCGTAATTTTACAAAGTGTCAC